>JALYZZ010000476.1 GCA_030948675.1 Bacteroidota bacterium
GTTATATACATCTATAGCAATCGGCAGTGTAAATAGTTTGTCGTCTTGTGTTTGGCTCACGAACACTTGCTGTATTTTAGTATTTACATTGTAATCATACGATATATTGAGCTTAGGATGCCCACTGCCATAATACCATTGGTTCCAAAACCAGTGAAGGTCTTTGCCAGTCACTTCTTCAAAAGCAAGTCTCATGTGTGCAGCTTCGGCTGACTTGAATTTATTTGTATTGAGGTAGAGATTTAATGATTTAAAAAATGCGGAGTCTCCAACATACTTACGCAACATCTGTAAAATACCTCCACCCTTATTATAACTTACGGCGTCAAAAACATCTTCTTTGTCACGATAATAATACCGCACTAAATTTTTCTTTTCATTATTGCCTAATAAGTAGGCTCGCATCGATGAATACCTTTCCTGGTCCCCTGCATCTTTGCCATGCTTGTACTCATTCCAAAGTTGTGAACCTAATGTGGCCATCGATTCATTTACTGTGATGTTACTCCAGCTTTCTGCAGTTACATAATCGCCAAACCATTGGTGAAACAACTCGTGTGCAATTACTGACTCCCATGCATTTCCGTCTACCAGTTTGCGGGCATTTTGTTGTGCACTTTCCTGGTGAAGCGTGGCGGATGTATTTTCCATGGCACCACTTACATAATCACGTCCTACTATCTGGTCGTACTTTGGCCATGGAAAATCGACACCAAGTGTAGTAGAGAAAAATTGCATCATTTCGGGAGTATAGCCAAAAATTTTGCGGGCAACAGGCGCATATTTCTTTTCAACATAGTAAGCTACCTCTTTGTTTTTGTACTTGTCTTTTATAATTGCGAAGTCGCCAACTCCCATAAAAAATAAATATGGACAATGAGGAAGATCCATCTTCCAGGTGTCGGTACGGGTACCATCTCCATTTGCTTTTTGATTAACAAGCAATCCGTTGGATAAGGTTACATACTTAGCAGGAACCGTCATTATAATTTCCTCGGTCGTCTTTTGATCAGGTTTATCTATCGTGGGAAACCATACCGAGTTTGCTTCCGTTTCGCCTTGTGTCCAGATCTGCACTGGCTTCGCCGTGTCTGCTCCGGTTGGATTGATAAAATAAAGCCCTTTCGCATCTGTTATCGCAGCACTGCCTTCTGTTTGAAATTCATTTGGCTTCGAAGTGTAATCAATAAAGATCGTATACAACTCATCCCTCTTGTACAACCGGTCGAGATTAATATTTAAATTAAGACTGTCGTATCTGTAAGTGAGATCGCGTGTTTTTCCGTTCTTATAAATCGCCACCTTGTTTATGTTCATTCCTTTTGCATCCAGCATTAAGGAATCAGTTGAATAAAAGTGTGGTTTTAAAGTAATCCACGCCTTTCCATACAAGTAAGCTTTTTGATAATCGAAGCGAACATCAAGTTTTGTATGTACGAGATCGTTGATTTTCGGCGCAGCTTCGCGATATAGATTTTTCCAGCTTGTATCCACTCTTGCCGCTGGTTGTGCAAACGAATAACTTGTAAGTAGTACTAATAATGGTAAAAGATGGGCTTTGTACATATAATTATTATCTTTTAAAAAATACAACTTTTGAAACAACTAGCTTCCGGATCATTAAAAAACCTTGTTGCTGGCATTTGTAATTTTGCGAAAAGTAGACTTGTGTAATGTGGGCAAAGCAACGATTAAAGAATGGAATAAAAAAGGTAACATTCACTTATACTTATTCCATCAATTACGTCATATACTCTGCAATTTGCCGCAGGATTAGCTTGTAGCAGAACTGAAGCTCGCAATTGTAGGGCCGAACGAATACTAACTAATTTATAACATCTTGCAACCTCGTTTTAATAGCGTAAGTATTGTCTTAAGAATATTCGCGCTCTAATTTTTCAACAAAACCTAAACTAAAATAAGTCCATGAGAAAGTTTTTCATTGTCTTAGCCCTTTGCTTTCAGGCATTATTTTCGTTTTCGCAAACAAACGCTCCGTTTGTCAAAGAGGGTAGAATTTCCGGTGGAATTGGTATTGCTAATCCTGATAAAAACGCAACTTCCATTGGCAACAGTCTTTGGATACAGCTTTCCTATAAATTCATTGAAAAGGTTTCGATTGCTACCGAGTTCGAAAGCATGCGTTATAAACAGCCAGGCTATCTTCAAAATACGCGTATCGATCCTAATGAAATAAAGATTTATGACAACAACTTCTCGCTTCTTTTCAAATACCATGTTGTGAGCGGGAAACGCATCAACCTAATGGCTGCAAGCGGGTGGACTTTTACAACCCGGCAGAATGATTATTATATCTCGGAATATTCTAGCACAGGAACTAGTTTTTATAGAAACGTTTCATCTTCTAGCGACTACAGAATTCCATTTTTAGGAGAACTGGAATATTCGATTTTCAAAAACATCAATATACAGGCACGGTTAAAATACAATTTTAATTCACAAAACGGCAGCACCTATTCGACAGGAGTGGGTGCATCACTGCAGTTGTAAATTTTTTAAAACTATACAGACTTATATTATCGTACTTAATTTCCCGATCACAGTATCTGCTTCTTCTTTTGTATTGTATTTGCTAAAAGAAAAACGCACTGTTACTGCATCTGCATTTTGGTTAAGCGCACTGATCACATGACTCCCGGTATCAGCACCGCTCGAACAGGCACTTCCGCCACTAACACAAATGTTATTGATATCCATATTAAAAAGAATCATTTCACTTTTGTCTGTTTTTGGAAAATTAACGCTTAACACAGTATATAAAGACCTTGCTTCAGGGTCGCCATTAAAAGAAATTCCAGATACGTTTTTCCGGAGTTGCTCCAACATATACAACTTCAAATTCTTAATATAACTACTGTTCGCTTCGTGGTCTTCAGTAGCAATTTGCAGTGCTTTGGCAAATCCAACTATCCCATATAAATTTTCTGTTCCTGCCCGCATGTTGCGTTCCTGGCCTCCGCCATGCAAGTAGGGCTTTATTCTCACATTTTCATTAATATAAAGAATCCCCACTCCTTTCGGACCATGAAACTTGTGGCCTGCTCCTGTTATAAAATCAACGGGAGTATTTCTGAGATCAAAAGGAAAATGACCAACCGTCTGCACAGTATCGCTGTGAAAAATGGCATCATACTTCTTACATAGATTACCTGTTTCATGCAGGTCTAGCATGTTTCCGATTTCGTTGTTAGCATGCATTAAACTTACCAGCGTCTTTTCTTTATTGCCAGCCAAAAGCGTTTCAAGGTGTTGCATGTCGACATCGCCATCGGGAAGGATTTTTACATAGCTAACTGAAACGGATCCTATTTTTTGAAGAAACTGAACCGTGTGCAAAGTAGCATGATGCTCAATTTGAGAAGTGATGATATGCTTACAACCAAGATCTCGCACTGACGCATTGATAGCTGTATTGCTGCTTTCTGTTCCTCCGCTGGTAAAAAATATTTCAGAAGGATGCGCATTTAAAATTTTCGCAACCGATTTCCTTGCATTTTCTATGGCTAACCGGCTTTCGCGGCCATAGCTATATATGGATGACGGGTTGCCATAATTAGTCGTCAGATAGGGCATCATAGCGTCTAATACTACCGGGTCAAGAGCAGTCGTAGCTGCATTGTCTAAGTAAATACGTTCTGCCATTTGAAAAAAAATCATCTGCACGAGACTGCTCCAACGTAAAATTTATCGGACTAACAGGCGCTTTGCAATCGGCAAAAGTAAACCTAAAAGACTAGTTGAAAAAAAAGTAAAGGAAAGGAAAGATAGCATTACGAATTGTGAAGTGTTTATTTTTCAGGTTCGGCAGTTTTCAGTGATCTTTTCCTGGCTGATGTAAAACTATATGCCCACCATATCAATGGCAACTGCAATGGAAGCCGTATAATCGCTACCCAAAGGCGTGGATTGTGTTCTTGGATATAATTGACAAGCATTTGAATATTAGCAGGAAAAACAGCAAGCAGCAATACGACAATACCCCATGCAGCTACGCTTCTGGTCGGGCGGAAAAACAATAAGATTCCAAGAAAACTTTCACAGATTCCACTTATATAAATAAGTTCGTAAGGATAAGGCAGGTACCGAGGCATTATTCTATAATAAAAATCAGGCGACCTGAAATGGTTGATGCCTGCAGCCATATACAGCACCGCCATAACGTATAATGAAACGATATGTAGTCTTTTCCGGTTGATGGTCTATTTTAATAAGTAACAATAATTCTGAAAAAAGGTTAATTAAACGAAAGCAACCAGAGTCAAATTTCTTAGCAGGTAAGATT
>JALYZZ010000522.1 GCA_030948675.1 Bacteroidota bacterium
CCAGCGGATGGTGGTGAAGCATCTAACCACAGTATTCGCCAAAGCGCCCAGAAAATGTACTACACCGGCCAAACACCTCCCATGAACATACTTAATCCTTTCGCCTGGTCTGAGTTTATCCAAGCCTGGAAGAGAGGCGATTTTAAGAGCAAATAAACTTGCCGAAAAATTATTACATTTATAGCACATCATTTTATTTACGATTGCTATAATGAACAGTAATAACAACAAGCGCAGAAATTTCCTCAAGAACGCCGCACTAACTGCTGCAGGTTTTTATATAGTGCCCCGGCATGTTTTGGGGCGCGGATTCATCCCGCCAAGCGATAAACTAAACATTGCAGGCATAGGTTGTGGAGGAAAAGCTGAAGTAAACCTGCCATACGCGTGGAATAACGGTGCCGAAAACATTGCAGCATTATGCGATGTAGACGACCGGATGGCAGTGAAGGCAAGAGCAAAATGGCCCAATGCTCCTTACTACAAAGACTACCGAAGCCTGCTGGATAAAGAGCATAAAAACATTGATGCCGTTATTGTAACTACTCCCGATCATATGCACGCTCCCATTGCGCTTGCAGCTATGCAATTGGGTAAATACGTATACTGCGAGAAGCCTCTAACCCACGACATCTATGAAGCGAGAATTTTAACGAAGGCTGCAGCTAAATATAAAGTGGTTACACAAATGGGTAACCAGGGAAGCAGTGGAGACGATACACGTAAAGTAGAAACATGGATACAAAATGGGGTAATAGGCGACGTACATACGGTGCATGTTTGGACCAATCGCCCTGTGTGGCCGCAAGGTATTCCTACGCCTACCGGTAAGTTTGATATCCCCAAAGAGCTTGATTGGGAGTTATGGCTCGGAACTGCTCCGTACCGCGATTTCAACCCAACCTATCTGCCTGCAACCTGGCGAGGATGGAGCGATTTTGGCACAGGATCTCTAGGCGATATGGGTTGCCATTTTATCGACGTGCCGTATCGTGCTTTACATCTTGGCTATCCTGTTGCTGTTACATGCAGTGTCGGCTCTGTCTACAGCGGTTTTTTTAAAGAAGAAGTATATACGGATAGTTATCCACCTTCTTCGGTCACTTACATACAATTTCCTGCTAGAAAAGAAATGCCGCCGGTTGAACTAATTTGGTACGACGGAGGTATAAAACCAAGAAGACCAGATGAATTGTTGCCTGATGAACAAATGGGTGAATGGGATGGAGGAATTATTTTTGAAGGCACAAAGGGCAAATTGATGGCCGGGTTATTTGGTCGAAATCCAACACTTTTACCAACAAAAAGAATGAGTGAAATTACGCTGCCGGCTTCCAAATATCCTTTTGTTGAGCGCGGAAGTGAAGGGCATCAAACACAGTGGGTGAATGCATGTAAAAAAGGATATGGCACTTATACAAGTTCATCTTTTGATAAAAGCGGTCCTCTTACTGAAACTGTATTGATGGGTAACCTGGCGGTAAAAAGTTATAATTACCAGGAGAAAAACAGTAAAGGGGAAACTACTTATCCTGGACGGAAGCAACTATTGTGGGATGGAGAAAACCAACGGATTACCAATTTTGAGCCTGCGAACCAATTTGTAAAAAGACAGTACAGGGGAGATTATAAATTGAACATATAACAGTTCTGAAATGGGAGACAGAATCAAAGGTTTTCGAACCAACAGTTGTTCCTCTGCCCAAATTGATGCGAAAATGACAAATCCTCCTAACCGAAAAAAGTTCAGGCAAAAATTCATTTTCTTATTACAATTCCTTTTTCGACTTTCACGGTCCAATTTTCTTTAATGAAACATATTTCTGTCATAGGTGCTGGTACTATGGGTAATGGTATTGCACACGTTTTCGCTCAAAATGGTTTTATAGTACAACTCGTCGACGTATCGCAGGAGCAACTGGATAAAGCAGTGGCCACAATTCACAAAAACCTTGACCGGCAAATAGCAAAAGGTTCACTGACCAAAGAGACTAAACAAGCAGCATTAGCTAATCTCACGACATGTCGTTCGCTGGAAGATGGTGTAAAAAACGCAGAACTGGTAGTTGAAGCTGCAACAGAAAACATAGATTTAAAGCTGAACATATTTAAGCAACTGGACCAGTACACTGACCCCGGTTGTATATTGGCAAGCAACACGTCATCCATCTCCATTACAAAAATTGCCGCAGCAACAAAGCGACCTGAACAAGTAATAGGAATGCACTTCATGAACCCCGTACCAGTGATGAAACTAGTTGAAGTCATCAATGGATATGCAACAAAAAAAGAAGTTACCTCGAAGATTGTAGAACTAAGCAAAACGCTTGGGAAAGACCCTTGTGTAGTGAACGATTACCCGGGCTTTGTCGCCAACCGCATACTGATGCCAATGATTAATGAAGCTGTGTATAGTTTATACGAAGGTGTTGCAGGTGTACAGGAAATAGACACTATCATGAAACTGGGTATGGCACATCCTATGGGACCGCTGCAACTTGCTGATTTTATTGGCCTCGATGTTTGTTTAAGTATACTAAAGGTTTTGTATGAAGGCTTTGGTAACCAGAAATACGCACCGTGCCCGCTTTTAGTAAATATGGTAACTGCAGGTTTTAAAGGCGTAAAATCGGGGGAAGGATTTTATAAATACATCGCCGGAAGCAAAGACATGGTAGTTAGCCCAAGATTTAAATAATCGACTTTAGTTCTTTGCTGCCTTGCATTCCACATTCTGCAATTCTTTCATCTTAAATTCTAATTCATTCACGCGCGCTTTTGGTACACCAATTTCTATCGAACAAAATAACTGGCTTTCCTGCTTTATCACTTCACAGCCGAATTGCCTTAAAATAATCATTACGTCATTCATTCTGGTATAATCTAATTGCAAATGATAGTTGATGAGCACTTGCTTTTGTACTACCGGTGTTAGTTGCAAGGCTAGTGCTGTTGAAGTCTTATAAGCGTTAATCAATCCCGGTACACCCAGTAAGGTTCCTCCAAAATATCTAACGACAACTACCAATACGTTTACCAATTGCTTACTATCTATCTGGCCGAGTATTGGTTTACCTGCGGTACCCAACGGTTCTCCATCGTCACTTACCCTAAAGTTATCTCCAACTAAACCTATCCGGTAAGCAAAGCAATGGTGAACAGCTTTAGTATGTTCTTTCTTCAATAGCTGCAAATACTTTTTGAATTCGACTGCGGATTGCACAGGGTAAGCATAAGCAATAAACTTGCTGCCCCGTTCCTTATATTCTGCCATCGATGGTTTCTCTATTGTATAATAGTGTAAGCGGTCACTCATCATTAAAGCTGCAAGCTGTTGGCCCTCGAGCCGCGAGCTGTTAAAAGTTATGATTAATATTTGTGTAATAAGAAACAGTGTCTGTTGAAATCGTTTCAGACGCGATCATTGCATGATCTGAAAGAAGGGGCGCGGGCAGACCATTGTCAACAATCAGTTGATTGTTTTCAATTACCCGCGCTTCATCCCAGGCATTTTCATTAATAAAAGATTGCGCAAGTTTGTTGCCCCCTTCAATCAAAATGCTTTGAATGTTTAAATTGTAGCAAGCTTTCAATAAAGCTCTTACAAATGAAGGTTCTTTTTCTATTTTATGATAAGTGACGTTGGGCAAATGTTCATTTTTCAATCCGTTGAAAATAATAGTCTTCTGCTTTCCATCAAAAATTTGTAACGATGAGGGAAGTCGCAAATTCATGTCTATCACAAGCCTTACTGGTTGTGGTCCAGTCCAATTCCTTGTATCTAATGCCGGGTCGTCCTGCAAGGAAGTATTAGTTCCTACCATAATACCAGCTTCCTGACTTCTCCACTTATGAACCATTCTGTTGCTATAAGCATTACTAATCAATACTCTGGAGAAGTCTGCATTTGCTATTTTTTGATTTTTACTCTGCGCCCATTTTAAAATGATGTATGGGCGCTGTTGGATATGGAAAGTAAAAAAGCGCTTGTTTAACTCTTTGCATTCATTTCCAAGAACTCCTGTTATCACCGTTACACCCGCGTTTCGCAGTTTATCAATCCCTTTCCCATCTACCTGTACAAAAGGGTCGCGACATCCAACTACTACGGTAGAAATGTTTTGACTGATAATTAGATCTGCACAAGGCGGGGTTTTGCCAAAATGAGCACACGGTTCTAAAGAAACATAGATAACAGATTTGTCAATCAACGACTTGTCATCATCGCTAACGCTATTGATACAATTCACCTCGGCATGCGCCTCCCCATACATTCGATGGTAGCCTTCCCCAATAATCCTGTCTTCATATGCCAGCACAGCACCTACCATCGGATTCGGAGCGACATGCCCAGCTCCAAGTTTGGCAAGTTCCAAGCAGCGCTGCATGTATAATTCGTGTTTCTGTAGCATGTAAAGCGACAAAAGTAATTTAAAAAAACAGTAGCATTGCAGTATGACTATTCACCTTGCATACCAGCAATTACTGGCCGAGTTATATGAGATTTACGACCATCGGGAAGCAGCTAATATTGCTGATATGGTAATAGAACATGTAACCCGGCAAAGAAAAATCGACCGGATTATTTACAAAGACATACCGGTAAATATTGAACAGCAGGAACAACTACAAAAAATCATCCGCGAATTACTACAACACAAACCTGTTCAATATGTGTTGCAAGAAGCTTGGTTTATGGATATGAAATTAAGGGTAAGTGAGAGTGTGTTAATTCCGCGCTCAGAGACAGAAGAACTGGTTGATTGGATAATAAGTGACATCAAAAAAAGCGGCAGCAAAGAAATCTCGCTGTTTGATATTGGTACTGGCAGCGGCTGCATTCCGATAGCTGTAAGAAAGAAAATACCAGAGG
>JALYZZ010000548.1 GCA_030948675.1 Bacteroidota bacterium
GCTGACAGTCTCGACGTTACACAAACGTATAATCCCTCACTTTTTACCTTTGACAATAATAGTCAATCGTGGAATCCTGTTTTAAACAGCGCGGGTACCTTAACTGCTGGAAGTCCTTTTCGCTTAATGGTTAGAGGAAGCAGAGCAGTTGACCTGAACAATAATGACGCTGCACCTTCTAATACCATTATCAGGGCTACCGGTGCGCTTACCACAGGCACTTCTACAGTATCGTCTGTTTTAAGTAAAAAAGTGGGTGGCTACAGTTTTGTTGGCAATCCCTATGCATGTCCGGTAAACTGGCTTACTCTGGCAAAATCAGGTATTTCCAGTTCTTATTATACTTTTGACGAATCTATAGGCAGGCATGGAACCTATGTAACCTATAACGGATTAGCTCAAACCAACGATCAACCTTCCTCTTCTGTTAATGAAAACATCCAGTCAGGACAGGCATTTTTCGTTCAGTCTACTTCTATTGCACCTTCTATAACCTTTACTGAATCAAATAAAACCTACACGAATACAAGTGTGTTCAGAAGTACGAATAGCATGGCAAAACTGTCTGTGCAGTTACTATTAAATCTTGACGGCGGGGGCAGCAACACTGCCGACGGAGTGGTAGTAGTATATAGCGATGCCTTTTCAAGAGCAGTTGGCGACGAAGACTCTTATAAATTTACCAACCTTGACGAAAGTGTTGCCATCAATCGCGATGGAGTACCGTTAAGTATCGAAGGGCGTCCAAATATTATAGATTTTGATACAATCCCTTTAAAAATTTGGCAATACAGGCAAAAAGAGTATTGGATTAGATTGGACGCTAAAAATTTCAGCCCTGAAATTAGCATTACATTCAAAGACAATTTTTTGCAGACAACCACACCTGTTAGCCTTTCATCTGCAACTACAATACCATTTATAATCACTGCAGACTCTGCATCTTTTGCGCCTAATCGATTTTCTATTGTGCTCTCGCCAAGCATAACCCTGCCGCTAATCCTTACTACGGTGAAAGCAGCTCAGCAAGAAAAAGGAATACAAGTAGAATGGGAAACTGCTGTCGATGCCAATATTGAACGGTATGAAGTAGAGAAGTCTTTTAATGGACAGCCATTCAACAAGGTATTTGCCACAACTGCAAAAATTGAAAATGCGTTAAGGCATACCTACAGTTTTTTAGATATAAATGCTGCAAAGGGTGCTAATTTTTATCGTATTAAAATAATTGAAAAGACAAGCAATGTAAGACACAGTGAAGTTGTGCGAGTAAATATTGCCGACAGCAAGCGCCGCATCACCGTATACCCTAACCCAATTAAAGGAAATACAATATCACTTCAAATGACAAATATTGAAGAGGGTGAATACTCAGTTACTATTACAAATATTAGTGGCCAGGTGGTCTATTCAACCTCCCTCATGCACATGGCGGACACCTTCAACGAAACAATATCGCTTAAACAGAAAATTGCTGCCGGAAAGTACACGCTGCAAATAAGCAATGATAAGACAGCTATCAATAAACCTATTATAGTGCAGTAGTAACTTCCGGGAGCGGATACCCACAATCTCACAATGAAAAAGGCCGCAAACAGCAGCCTTTTTTTATTTTTATGTCAGACTTTTTCAAATACCACGGCGCGTGTTCATAGTTCACTCCACACTTCCATTACCGCACCTAGCTCTTTTCGGCTAAAGGAACTTCGACAGTAAAACACGTTCCTTTCCCAAGCGTACTATCCACTTTTATCCGCCCTTTGTGTACGTCGATCACTGTTTTTACATAACTCATTCCTAAACCAAAACCTTTTACGTTATGAAGGTTGCCGGTATGGGCCCGGTAAAATTTTTCAAACACTCGTTTTACGGTCTCTTTATTCATCCCAATACCGTTGTCCTGAACTTTAATCTGCAGGTGCTTGTTGGTGTTGCAGGTAGTTACTCTTAATAAAAGATTCTCTTTTGAGTACTTAATAGCATTATCAAACAAATTTGACAGCAAATTTGTGAAGTGGTTTTCGTCCGCAATTATCTCATCATTCTTAGCATCGAACTTCAATTCTACTTTTCCTTGTTTGTCCTGAATTTGTAATTTGTAGTTGTTTAAAGCACTTTCAATTAATTTGTGCCCATGCACTTTTTTCATGTCGAGTTTCAGCTCTTGCTTATCGAGCAAAGCTGCCTGCAATATGGTCTCCACATGTTTGTTCATCCGCTTATTTTCTTCCTTAATAATGCCACTGAAGTAAGACATCTTATCTGGCTGCGACAGCACTTTTTCGTTTCTTAAAGCATCTACAGCAAGCGAAATAGTTGCTAAAGGAGTCTTGAACTCATGGGTCATATTGTTGATGAAATCCGTTTTGATTTCACTAAGTTTCTTCTGACGCAGCAATGCCTGTATTGTAACACCAAATGCCGTTACGATAATAAGGGTAAACAC
>JALYZZ010000555.1 GCA_030948675.1 Bacteroidota bacterium
GTTCGAACGAATTTACTGTTGGCGAACATAACCAACTGGTTGTAGAGATTGCAAAGTCTCATATGGCATTTATTGGTAGTAAAGAAAATGGCAAAATTATAGTTGCATATGAGCTGTTTACTTTTAACGAAGAGGAGGCTACAGATTTTGCAAAGTTATTTGCATACATTAAAAATGATTCGAAAATTCTAGACAAAAAATATCTCTCCTCGCAGGTTTATCTTAACCATGAATTTTGTGTTCCGATACCCATTTTTAGATTTAATAAAGAGATCTCTTCAGAATATTTGAATGTGATCTTTGGGGAAGACTTAATATCGCAAATTCACTTCGAACATCTTCCTGTCGAACCGGGAATTATGAATGCTTTCAGGGTAAATAAAGATTGTTTTAATTTGCTGCACACACACTTGTCAAAAGTCACTTTTCATCATACGTATTCTAATATTATTCGCCGCGTTTTACAAAGAACTTTTGTGTATCCTTCGCAATTCGTATCCATACAGTTTTACAATACGTTTATGGTAGTGATTGTTTTAAAGGACGGTATGTTTCAGTTAATACAAAATTTTACTTATGAAACGCCCGCAGATGTTTTGTATTACTTGCTTAACATAACAGAGCAGTTGGAGATGTTTAGTGAGAGCCTTACTTTGCAAATTAGCGGAATGATTGATCTGGATTTTCAGTTGTACCGCGAGTTGATAAAGTATTTCAAGCATGTAACGGTTCAAGATGTGGAGCAATCCAGGGTTGCTCTTGATACCAACAATCATCCGCTACATTATTTTACCCCGTTTTTCAACCTTGCGTTATGAGAATAATTTCGGGCGAATTCAGGGGAAGAAAGATAAATCCTCCTGCAAACATGCCTCACACCAGGCCAACTACTGACATTGCCAAAGAAGGGTTATTTAACATTTTACAACATAGAATAGCACTTGATGGCATCAAAACGTTAGACCTTTTTGGCGGTACAGGAAGCATTACCTACGAGTTGGCGTCGCGTGGTGCGGCAGAGCTAACGATTATAGAGAAAGACGCAGCAATGCATAATTTTATTAAAAAAAACCTGGAGATGCTACAGGTGGAAAATGCAAAAGTGCTTCGCGTTGATGTCTTTTCTTTTCTATCTACCTGCACCGAACAATTTGATTTTATTTTTGCAGGACCGCCGTATGCATTAGGTGCAATAGATGAATTACCTAAAATAATAGTCGAAAAAAAGTTGATTGCTGAAAACGGTTACTTCGTCTTGGAACACACCCCCCGAAATGATTACGAAAAATTCGAAGGGTTCAGTTTTAGCAGAAACTATGGGACCACAATATTTTCATTTTTTACACCGTATGAAGAACACGGCAACCGATAAATCTGATTATTCAATATGCTCAGCATTAAGTATAATCTGCTTAACCGGTTATTTTTCATCTATTGACTAATGTTAAAACAAGCACTAAGGCAACATTATAAAAAGAAAAGGCTTGATATATTTGAAAGCGAAAAAATGAAGCTGGATGACTTGCTGTTAATACAATTGCAAAACCTTGCTTTTAATAATAACATTCAAATGTTGATGAGCTACTGGCCGGCCGAGCGCCACAACGAAATGAATACGCTTTTGTACACCCATTACCTTGAACACATTATTCCTGGATTAAAAGTTTTATTTCCCGTCGTAGATTTTAATACGAATGAAATGCAGGCTATTCTGGTAGATGACGATACTAATTTTTCAGAAAATAAATTTGGCATTGCCGAACCTGAAAAAGGGGAGGAAATTGAGCCGCAACTGATCGATGTCGTTTTTGTTCCGCTGCTTGCATTTGATCTGGATGGATATAGAGTTGGCTATGGCAAAGGGTTTTACGATAGATTTATAAAAAAGTGCCGCGAGGATGTAGTCACAATCGGCTTTTCTTATTTTGAGCCAATTGACAAAATAGAGGATAGAAATGGATTTGATGTACCTTTAAATTACTGTATCACTCCTCAAAACATCTATGAATTTTAATTTCTATTTGCTTAAGTCTTTTAGAATTCTTCTTTTACCCTTTTCGCTTATTTACGGACTCATTGTAATTGTCAGAAATTCTCTTTTTGATAAAAACTTCATTAAATCGGTTTCTTTCAATTTACCAATAATAGGAGTTGGTAACCTGTCGGTTGGAGGAACAGGTAAATCTCCGATGGTTGAATATCTTATTTCACTGTTGCATAACAGGTACAATGTGGCCACCTTAAGCCGTGGATACAAACGCAGAACAACAGGATATGCTTTGGCCAACGCTGATACAACTACACTTGAAATAGGAGATGAACCAATGCAGTTTCACAGGAAGTTTTCTGATGTAGCTGTGGCCGTAGGCGAGGAGAGAATTGTTGCCATCCCTCAGTTGTTGCACGATAGACCGCAAACCGACGTTATCATACTTGATGACTCGCTACAACACCGACGGATAAAACCTGCATTTAATATTTTGCTTACTGACTGCAGCAATTTATTTACAAGAGATTTTTTTTTGCCAACTGGTGATCTGCGAGATCAAAAATCATCTTATAAAAGAGCAGATGTTATTGTAGTTACCAAATGTCCTGCAGATATTTCTTTGGCAGACATGGATAGAATAAAAGCCGAGATTAAGCCGTTAGCAACTCAACAGGTATTTTTTACAACGATTGAATATGGCTCTCCTTACAATATCATCAGCAAAGAAAAAAAAGCATTTTCGCCAGAGTACGAAGTGCTGCTGGTATGTGGTATCGCAAACCCCCAACCGCTTAAAAACTATCTTGCACAGCAGGTGAAGAGTTATTAC
Source organism: Bacteroidota bacterium (assembly GCA_030948675.1). GTDB lineage: Bacteria > Bacteroidota > Bacteroidia > Chitinophagales > Chitinophagaceae > Segetibacter. The sequence goes on from JALYZZ010000555.1 coordinate 2,820, forward strand.
CAGTTGTCTTATGCTGACCATCATATTTTTAGTATTGATGATTTGGACGAAATATCTAACAAGTTCGCTGAGATGAATGCTGAAAGAAAAATCATCATTACCACCGAAAAGGATGCAGTGCGGCTGGTGAAGTTTAAAGAAGCGCTGCTGCACATACCGGTGTATGTATTGCCTGTTCAACATAAGTTTTTGGGTGGCAGGGGCATACAATTTGATGACATAGTAAATACTTTTATTGAAACCTTTCAAGACAAAAAATAAATATGAGTAAAAAAGACAAGCCTTCCAGGGGAAAAAAACAGGAACCGGGTGTAGTTAAAGGCGTGCTTGAAATAACACGTAGTGGAGTAGGGTATGTGGTAACAAGTGGTGAGGAAGGTGATGTCTTCGTTCGTCCCAATGATTTTAATACGGCACTTAATGGTGATACTGTAAGAGTAAAAGTGACACGGGAAAATTTAAATAATGGTAAAAGAGAAGGACGCATTACTGAGGTGCTCAACCGCAAACAAAGTGAATTTATTGGCCATATACAGCTTAGTTCAAATTTTGCATTCTTTATTCCGGACACTGATAAGCCGATGCCTGACTTATACATTCCGCTCGAGAAGTTGAATGAGGCAAAGGACAAAGACCGGGTACTGGCAAAAATTACAAAATGGGATACCGTTAATAAAAAGCCGGAAGGAGAAGTGGTGCAAGTGCTGCTTGCTGAGCATGAAAGCGATATTGCCATGAAAAGCATTTTGGTGGAGAATGGTTTTCAGCTGGTGTTTGAAGATGATGTAATGGAGGAGGCCATGCGATTGCCGGATATAATATCTGCATCAGAAATAAAAAAACGCAGGGATATGAGAGACGTGCTTACGTTTACCATTGACCCTGTAGATGCCCGTGATTTTGATGATGCGATCTCGATAAAAAAAATCAAAACAGATATGTACGAAATTGGAGTGCATATAGCAGATGTGAGCCATTATGTAACGCCCGGTTCAATTTTAGACGATGATGCTTACCAACGGGCCACTTCCGTTTATTTGCCCGACAGAGTAAACCCAATGTTGCCTGAAAGAATATCAAACGAATTATGCTCGTTAAGACCTAATGAAGACAAACTTACTTTCTCTGCTGTATTTCAAATAAACCAGAAAGGCAATGTGAAGGATTTTTGGTTAGGAAGAACCGTAATACATAGCGATCACAGGTACTCATATGAAGATGTTCAGGAAATAATCGAAAGAAGAGAAGGAATTAACAATGAAGAAATTCTATTGCTTAATGAGTTGGCTCAGGGTTTTAGAGCCGAAAGATTTAATGAGGGAGCAATTAATTTTTCATCAACAGAAGTTCGGTTTAAGCTGGATGAAAAAGGAAAACCAATTGGTATTGTAGTCAAAGAAAGCAAAGAAGCACATCAATTAATTGAAGAGTTTATGTTGCTTGCCAACAAAACGGTAGCTGAGTATGTATCAAAGGTAAAAGTCAATAAAAAAGAAGTGCCTTTTCCCTATAGAATCCACGATGTGCCCGACGAGCAGAAGCTGACACCTTTTATTGCTTTTGCAGCAAAATATGGACACAAGTTCGACACACTTACACCTGAAAAAATTGCTTCAAGTTTTAATGGAATGCTTGAGGCGGTAAAAGGTAAGCCCGAGCAACATGTGTTGGAGTCTTTAGGTATCCGTACTATGGCTAAGGCTGTTTATTCGGCTGACAATATTGGACATTACGGTCTGGCATTTGAATACTACTGTCACTTCACATCGCCTATTAGAAGGTATCCTGATG
>JALYZZ010000597.1 GCA_030948675.1 Bacteroidota bacterium
AAAAAGGTGATAAAGAAGTTTGTGTAAATTGTTTTTGTGATACTTGGAGTAGCGACAAATGGAAAACTGAAATTTTGGGTGTTGACGATGGTGGTAATTGCTATTTTAACTTCAAAATAAATTTAGCGACTAAAAAGTTTTATAACTTGGGCGTTAACGGTGTTGCGTGACAAAACTGCTTGCAACACGGGGTTTGGCAATAGGCTGGCTGACGTGGTAACAATGGGCTATAGTTCGCTATCAGCAATAGTTCCAGCGTGACGTTCTTCAATCAGCTTTTGTTGTTATCTTCATCTTTTAGTAACAATATTGGACTACAGTTGTGGACAGACGTTTTTCAATTGCAGCCCATCGCCAAGCCCTATCGTTAACTAATATTGTTGCTGCTGGGTTGAGAGTTTTCGGGTACCCGCGGTAGTTATCAGGACAGGCACGAAGGGCAGGTAACTAAGAGTAAGCAAAAATGCGATCGCAATCTGAGGATAAAAACGAGGTTTATACAGAGCCAGTCGGGAAGGCGTTTAAAATTTATTTTAAGAACCCTGATCGACCGGCTCTGTTAAGTTCGGGAAAAAATTGTTTAAAGTCAATAGATGTGATAAGCTTTGGTAGTGATGTGGAAAAGTTATCCGTAACCAACCCAACTATGAGATATTAGAATGGAACAGAAAATTGTCTGTCCTGACCTGATGAAATAACTTCGCCAATGAGTCATTGGCAAAATTATTTCATCATTAACGACCGCTGTGGAGGTTAGCCGCAGCCCCAACATCAGTTAACAAGCGTATTGCTAAAATCGGCGACAAGAGACTGTAAACTTTAATTAACTTTAGGCCGACTTCAGCAATACGCTCCCACGTTGTGCGTCATGCCAACTTAAACTTTAAAGACTATAATTTGACAAGCTAATTCAAACCAATATGCAAAAGATATTTTTAGTTTTAAGTCAATTCATAATTGCGCTTAATATCCATGCTCAAAAAAAATTACCTGAATATCATATGCCTGCCGAGTGGGAACCACAGTCCGCTGTATGGATGGGTTGGTATGGCAAACCAATAAGAGATAGTATTTCTGCGCAAATGATAACTGCCATTTATAAGGATGAACAAATAAAAATGTTATATCGTGACGATACGGCAAGATTTTCAGGTAATAGATTTTTATCTAAGTTCAATATTGATACTTCAAAAATAAAATGGGTAAAAGACAGCGTCACATTTTATTGGATGCGTGACAGTGGTCCTATCTTTCTTACTAACGGTTCTGGTGATGTGCGCATAGCTGATTTTGGCTGGAATATGTTTGGAGAATCTTTCGTAACAAAAAAGCCAATGACTGAAAGAGCATTATTAATTGGCAGAATAGACAGAAGAATGGCAGAGAAACTTTCTTTAGAAACTGTACCCACTGATATAGTTACTGAAGGCGGTGCGATGGAAGTAAATGGCAAAGGTGTTTTGATGGCGATTGAAGAAACAGCCAAACAAAGAAATCCTGGAAAGACGCTTGAAGAAATTGAAAAAGAATACCTGCGTGTATTAGGCTGCACAAAAATAGTTTGGTTAAAAAGAGCAACTATACAAGACCGTTATTTTGATGGAGCAACTGCCGGAAATTATTTTACTGTTCAAGGTGCCAACGGACATATTGATGAAATGGCAAAATTTGTAAATGCCAATACAATTATATTAGCGAAGATTGATGAAAGCGAAAGAAATAAAAATCCAATTTCTAAAATTGATTATGATATACTGGAAGAAAATTATGAAGTATTAAAAAAAGCCACTGGTGCAAATGGTAAACCATTTAATGTGATACGCGTTCCATCGCCTGATCTTACGCAATCGGATTTTATCTCAAAAATTGTTATTGATGATGATGCAAGAAAAAATCCTGATTATAATTTTTCTTCTTTGCAAAATGGTGATACTGCTGTTATAGTTTCCGCAGTGAGCTACATGAATATTTTTATTGCAAATAAAGCTATTTTAATTCCTGCTTACTGGCACGAAGGGATGTCTCTTACGGAAAAAAGAAAAGATGAAGAAGTAAAAAATCTTTTTATGAAATTATATCCTGATAGAAAGATTGTTCAAATAAATCCTTTGCCTATTAATTATCATGGTGGCGGCGGTTTTCATTGTGCAACACAACAGGAACCAATGATTAAATAATTGCAAATTGACAAAGCACGAACGCACAACAAATGTATTGCTGCAAGCGGGGCTTGACATTGTTAACTTCGGCTGTAGTTCGCTATCAGCAGCAATTCCAGCCGACGAACAAAGCCAAGCAAAAGTTCTTATCTTCATCTTTAAATTAAAACCAAGCAGCAGTTCCGGGCGGGAGTGTGTCACGAGAAACAGGATATTAAAATCTTGTTTCGTAATTGTATAAATGATGGCAGTCGGCCTGCCGTACACACCCTGCAGCGGGAGTGTACAAACCGCTCCAAGGTGCTTTGTTCAAAAGGCAAGGTATTGAACGTTGGAGTTAAAAGGTGTCGTAAGGCATCAGGTATGTGTAGTGGAGTTGAATGCAAATGAACCACTGACGACGTGTCGAAACCGGACTAAGTCGAGAACCAAACTGCTGATTTTCTAGCGTTGGCAGGATAAAGCTGTAACGGGAAGCTGTTTACTGGTTACAGGTTCTCCGGCATTGAGGTGGCAAGAACATTACACAGGCGTTTATACGAAACGTGAGAGGCTTACTTATTAATGTGCGCAATGCTGCAACAAGATGTTACATAAGGATGTAACTGCCACGGCTATACGAAGCTAAGGTTACTATTGTTGCCTAACCCTGCCATAAGGCAGAGGGATGTAATAAGAAGCGTCGGATGTATCCATAGTAGCGAAGAAGTTTCTGTAATGGAGATGGAGTGAAGGGATACAGTTATTCAGGTGTGAGTATTTGTAAACAACCATTAACAATGGAATGATGAACGAAGAAAAGACAAAGTCATTTGCAGTAAGCAAACAGATGGTGTACAACAGCTACCAGAAAGTATGCGATAAAAACGGAGGAGCAGGTATTGATAAGGAAACGATTGACAAGTTCAATGAAAACCTTAGTGGCAACCTGTACAAAGTTTGGAATCGCATGGCATCGGGCAGTTATTTTCCACCGGCAGTACGCACTGTACTAATTCCAAAGAAGCAAGGAGGAACAAGACCGTTAGGTATACCTACGGTAGGCGATCGTATTGCACAGGGTGTGGTAAAAGATTACCTGGAACCTATTGTAGAACCATTATTTCATGCAAGTTCATTTGGATATCGTCCGGGCAGAAGCGCACATGATGCGCTGGCACAATGTAACGGCAATTGCATACAGCAAGCGTGGGTGGTTGATTTAGACATCAAAGGTTTCTTTGATAATATCAGCCACGAATGGATGATGAAGATGGTGCAGTATCATACACAGCAAAAGTGGGTGTTGCTGTACATAGAACGCTGGCTGAAAGCAGGAGTAGAACAGGAAG
>JALYZZ010000623.1 GCA_030948675.1 Bacteroidota bacterium
ACGGTATTTTTTTAATCATCATTTATACATCTTTTCGTGAACTTTTCTCTTGTAAATGCCACCGAAGCGGATTCTGAATTTGTTTACCAGCTAAAGAAGACTGTATTAAAGGAATATGTAGAGAAAACATGGCAGCAGTGGGATGAAGCTTTCCAAAAAAGATTTCACAAAGAAAATTACTCTGTAACAAACACAAGAATTATTAAAATTGATAGAAACGCCATAGGAACAATTGATTTGAAGGAAGGAGAGACCAGCATTTTTGTAAGCGGTTTGTATATACTACCCGAATTTCAAAGCAAAGGAATTGGGAGTGCTATTTTAGAACAGTTGTTAGAAAGGGCAAAATTACAAATGAAAATTCTTGAACTTGAAGTGTTGCGGGTTAATATCAATGCTCAGCGTTTTTACAAAAGATTGGGATTTGCGTTTACCGGCAAAGACAACGAGAAGTATTTTTTATATAAAGACTTTCGGTAAACACCTTCTAAAAAAGTTGATGTGAAATGGTACAAATAATAGATTTTAATAAAAGCCTTGTAAAAGATTTTGCCGCACTTAACAAAGCCTGGCTGCAGAAATACTTTGTTGTAGAACCCATTGACGAAGAAATTTTTGCAAGTCCCGAAGAGTACATAATTGATCGGGGAGGATGTATATTTTTTGCAAAACTCGGCGATAAAATAGCCGGAACATGTGCCTTAATTAAAACGGGCGATGGCGTTTTCGAACTATCTAAAATGGCTGTAGCAGAAGAATTTCAGGGTAAAAAAATAGGAAATAAATTGGTTGCGTTTTGCCTGGAAAAAGCCCGGGACATGAAAGCCGCGAAACTGATTCTTTACTCAAACACACAATTGAAACCAGCAATTCACCTTTATAAAAAGTATGGTTTTAAAGAAGTTCCTTTAGGAGCAGTTGAATATAAAAGGGCCGACATAAAAATGGAGATTGACCTTAAATAATAACAATGACAAGGATACAGGAATTATTTACACGCAAGCAGCACAAGGTATTGAACGTGTATTGCACGGCAGGTTTTCCAAAGCTGAACAGTACTTTAGAAGTAATGCATGCCTTGCAAGATAACGGTGCTGATTTGATTGAGCTGGGCATGCCCTACAGCGATCCGCTTGCCGACGGGGAAGTAATACAGCAAAGTGGAGCAGTTGCGTTGCACAATGGAATGACCATTTCAATTTTATTTCAGCAGTTGAAAGACATGCGCTCAGATATTCATTTGCCTGTCATACTCATGGGTTATATGAATCCTGTTATCCAATACGGCTTTGAAAAGTTTTGTGCTAAGGCAGCCGAAGTAGGAATTGATGGACTAATTCTTCCTGACTTACCCATGCATGAATATGAAAGCGAATATGGTTCGATCATTAAAAAATATAGCCTCAACCTTATTTTTCTTGTCACTCCCGAAACAAGCGACGAGAGACTTAAAAAGATTGATCAGCTAAGTACTGGGTTTTTGTATGCCGTATCGTCTTCATCTACTACTGGCAGTAATAAAGACATAGGCGAGCAGGAATTTTATTTTAAAAAGTTGCACCATATGAAGCTGACAAACCCCGTTCTGGTAGGTTTTGGCATAAAAGACAGGGCGACTTTCGAAGCTGCCAGCAAGTATACAAACGGCGCAATTATAGGCAGTGCCTACATTAAGGCCCTGGGAAATGGAAGTGACGTACATACCGCAACCAAAGAATTTTTGCAAACCATTATATGAACGGAAATGTAAGGGATGCAGACATTTGACAGAAATTGTCGCCTGCTTTTGGTTCAAAGACAGCAATTTGATAAAATGAATATTAAAATAGTAAAATACAACGCCGGAAACATTCAGTCAGTGCTTTTTGCACTGGAAAGAATTGGCATACAGGCAGAGGTTACTGACGATGTAGAAAAACTGCAGTCGTCGGATAAAGTAATTTTTCCGGGAGTAGGGGAAGCTAGTACAGCAATGGAATATTTAAAAGCAAGAAGACTGGATGAAGTAATTAAAAATTTAAAGCAACCTGTACTCGGCGTTTGTTTGGGAATGCAGTTAATGTGCAACTATAGTGAAGAAAACGACACAAAGTGCTTAGGCATTTTTGAGGAAAAGGTACTAAAGTTTGATAGTACGAACACACAACTAAAGGTGCCACAAATGGGCTGGAACAATATCTACAATTTGAAGTCGCCTTTAATGCAACATGTAAGTGAAAACAGTTATTGTTATTTTGTTCACAGCTACTATGCTTCTATCGGACAACATACGATTGCCACAACTGATTACACCAAACCTTTCAGTGCAGCCTTACATAAAAAAAATTTTTATGGAGTGCAGTTTCATACAGAAAAAAGCGCTGATGCAGGTGAACAAATATTAAGAAACTTTATAAACGAAGTGTAGGAGCATGGAAATAATACCCGCAATAGATGTAATAGATGGTAAATGTGTACGGTTAACTCAGGGAGACTATTCTAAAAAAACCATTTATCATAAAAGTCCTTTAGATGTTGCAAAGCAGTTTGAAGATGCAGAAATAATGAGACTTCATCTTGTAGATCTTGACGGAGCAAAGGCCGGTGCAGTTAAAAATTGGAAAGTGCTGGAAGCCATTGCCGGTAAAACCAAACTGACTTTAGATTTTGGCGGGGGAATAAAAACCGAAAAGGATGTTAGTATTGTGCTGGAAAGCGGTGCTGCCTATGCAACCGTAGGAAGCATTGCAGTAAAAGACGAAACTGCATTTACTGCCTGGCTCGATCAGTTTGGTGCTGAAAAATTTATTTTAGGTGCCGACGTAAAAGACGAAAAAATAGCGGTAAGCGGATGGCTGGAAACTACAGACATCTGGATTTATGATTTTATTGAAAAATACGTAGGTAAGGGAGTGAAGCAGATCTTTTGCACTGATGTAAGTAAAGACGGCAAAATGGAAGGGCCGTCTATCGATCTATATAAAAACATCATCTCCAAATTTCCGAAACTTCATTTTATTGCAAGTGGCGGAGTAAGTTCAATACAAGATGTTGACGAGTTGCAGGAAATTGGATGTAAAGGAGTAATAATTGGCAAGGCGATTTATGAGGGAAGGATTGGTTTATCAGATTTGAAAAGGGTGCGTGGATAATTGTAAATTTGCATATGGTTGAACCAAAAGATATCATCCAGTTGTCTAAGCGTGCCTTTTGGGATGTTGATATGAATAAGTTGGATTACGAGAAGCAGTCTGATGCTATTATAGTACGGGTTTTTGAAAGAGGAAGTTGGGAAGATATTCTTGAAGTAACTGCGTTTTATGGTAGCGCCAAAGTTATAAATGCTCTTGTTACTGCTGCTTACCTTCCGGAAAAAACGATAGCATTTGCTTCAAATATGTTTCATATTCCACCATCTTCTTTTAAATGTTATACTACCAGACAATATCACCCGGTTTAAGAGATGTGCTGAATAAATTAATGCAGCTAAATGAACTAGCCTTATTCCGTCTGGTGGGAGGAACTTCCCTGGCATTGCAAATTGGCCATAGAAAATCCATTGATATTGACCTTTTCTCTAACCACGCTTTTGATAATAAAGTATTGCAGGGTGTACTGCAAAAAACCTTTAATGACTTTTCAATTACTTGGGCAAATCAAAACGGTTTTACCTGCATTATTAATGACATTAAAACTGATATTTTTAATTGGAATACATCTTTTATTTTACCTGCTTACCAGGAAGACACATTAAGGCTGATGCACAAGGAAGAGATTGCCGCCATGAAATTTGAAGCTGTTACCAATAGAAAGGAAAAAAAGGATTTCTATGATATAGCTTTTCTCTTGCAGGAATATACTTTACAGCATTTGTTGACACTTTTTTCAAAGAAATACCCTTTTCTCGATAGAAAAATGGTTATTGAATCCCTAGCTTCCGTTCATTTTGCAGATAGTAGCCTTGACCCCATTTTATTTAAGGAAATGGAATGGGCAACTGCAAAAAATATTATTTTAAATACTGTCGAGCTCTATTATGAGGAACAAATTTCGAATAAGAAAAAGCTGCAGGAAGAGCGACTTAGAAATGCCGAACAACTTTTAAAACAAAAGAAGAAAAAGAATGAATGATATAAATGATGCTGCAACTGGTTCTTCGGTTACCACACACAGAGGTTTAACAAAGCGAATTATTCCCTGCCTCGACATTAGAGACGGCCGTACAGTAAAAGGCATCAACTTCGAAAATATACGGGATGCAGGCGACCCTGTAGAATTAGGCGCACTATATGCATCACAAGGTGCCGACGAACTAGTTTTTTTGGATATAACGGCTACTGTTGAAAAACGTAAAACTTTAAGGGAACTTGTAAATCGAATTGCCCACAGGTTAAATATACCTTTTACAGTTGGAGGAGGTATTGGTAGTGTAGAAGATGTAAGTGTGCTTTTAGCAAACGGCGCTGATAAGATTTCGGTAAACACAGCCGCATTTAAACATCCCGGATTGCTAAATGAGCTTTCTAAAGAATTTGGCTCGCAATGCGTGGTGCTGGCAATAGATACCAAGCAGGAAGATGATGGCCAATGGTACGTGTATCTGAATGGAGGAAGAACAAAAACAGACACCAAATGCTTTGACTGGGCAAAAGAAGCGGTTGACAGGGGGGCTGGAGAAATCTTATTGACCTCGATGAATAACGATGGTACGAAAAAAGGATTTGCGTTAGACATAACAAAAGTGCTCTCAGCCAATTTGCCAGTACCCGTTATTGCTTCCGGCGGCGGTGGAACAATGGAGCATTTTACAGATGTGTTTGAGCAGGGCCAGGCCGATGCAGCATTGGCTGCCAGTATTTTTCACTTTAAAGAAATAGCCATTCCAGACTTAAAGGGGTATTTAAGAGAAAAAGGAATTGTTGTAAGAATGTAAGGTTTTGAGCCACAAAGGCACAAAGGGGCGCAAAGTCTTCGTGTAACTTATTTTGTTACAGTCTTTCTGGTCCAAAAAAATGCCGCACATTATAGATTTAGCACAAGGGTGCGACGCAACAGCCGCAACAATAGAATTACAAAAGCTGACTACCAAAAAAATAAAAAAAAGTGAATATAGATTTTTCAAAATACAGTGATGGTTTAGTTCCGGTAATTGTACAGGATAATGAAACGAATAAAGTGCTCATGCTTGGCTTTATGAATGATGAGGCGATTGCAAAAACAAATGAAACTGGTAAGGTTACTTTCTTCAGTAGAAGCAAGCAAAGGCTATGGACAAAAGGAGAGGAGAGTGGCAATTTTTTGTTTCTAAAGTCGTTATTTGTTGATTGCGACAATGATACAGTATTGATAAAAGCCGAACCTGTTGGTCCGGTTTGTCATACCGGTGCTGATACTTGTTTCAATGAAATAAACCAGGCGGACAATTTTTTGCCTTTTTTGGAAAAGGTGATAGAACAGCGCAAATCGTTAACTCCTGAAAAGTCGTATGTGGCATCGCTTTTTAAAAAGGGAATTAACAAAATAGCTCAAAAAGTAGGGGAAGAAGCAGTTGAAATGGTGATCGAAGCAAAGGATGAGAATGAACAGTTATTTTTAGATGAATCCGCCGACTTGCTGTTCCATTATTTGATTTTACTTAACGCAAAAGGCTATAAATTGCAAGATGTTATCCAAATTTTACAAAAACGGCATTCAAAATAATATGCGATTTTTACTTGCACTGGTGCTTTTGCCCACTATTATTATTGCCCAAAATTCTAATACCCGTGTGGCAGCGGGTAATTTTACCTTAACAGGAACCATCAATGGTTTGCGTGACAGCACTATGGTTTTTCTTGCACATCCTGGTCAAACAACGGATGTACTGGCAACAGGTTATGCGCAGAAAGGAAAATTTAATTTGTTTGGTAAAGTAGCTGAAGGAGACATTTATCAGTTGTCATTTATCGGCTATCCTGAGGTTGCGGAAGTTTTTTTGACGCCAGCCAATCTCACAGTGACCGGTGACGTGAAAGCGATAAAAAAACTTTCTATAACCGGTTCTCCTGCGACAGTAGATTACCAGGAGTATAAAGCTAAGTTTAACCCTTTGAAGGAAAAGCTTGATAATCTTGTTGCAGTGGCAAACAAAACTTCGGATGCTTTTAAAAGAGATTCATTGGTAAAGGTGTTTGAAAAAACAAAACAAAAAGTGCTTGACCAGGTTGATCTTTTTATAAAAAGCAAACCTGCATCTCCCGTAACTTCTTTTGTAGTGTATGTAACAAGTCCTATCACCAACAACGATATGGCTATGCTCGAGAAAAGATACGATGCGCTGAAACCTGTAGCTAAAGAAACTTTTTATGGCAAAGAAATAGCGCGGTTTATTTTGGCGAGCAAAGTAGGTGCGGTAGGTACCAATGCGATAGAGTTTACCCAAAACGATACAGCAAACCGACCTGTCTCACTATCGTCGTTTAAGGGTAAATATGTGCTGGTAGATTTCTGGGCCAGCTGGTGCGGTCCTTGTCGAAACGAAAACCCTGCAGTAGTGGCTGCTTATAACGCTTATAAAGATAAAAATTTTACCATTTTAAGCGTTTCTCTTGATCAGAATAAGGATAAATGGAAACAGGCAATTAAGGCAGATAATCTTACATGGAATCATGTAAGCGACCTTAAGTACTGGCAAAACGAGGTAGCGCAGTTATACCATATACAAAGCATTCCGGCAAATATGCTGCTCGACCCTGATGGAAAAATTATTGCGCGCGACCTTAGAGGGCAGGCACTATACGAGTTGTTGGGCAAATTGTTGAAGTAGTAAGGTGAGTGACAGGCATGGGC
>JALYZZ010000537.1 GCA_030948675.1 Bacteroidota bacterium
GGTTAATATCGAGGCAGTGTATAGTGATAGCTGTTGCGGAGAAAGATTTTTAGTAGCGAACATGGTACGAATTTACAAAAGCTGAAATGCGTAGGTTGAGGCAATCTAGTATTTACTGTTTTTTTAATCCTGTAACTCAAACTTATAACCAACCCCTTTTACTGTTGTTACGCAGTCTATTCCAAGCTTTTGTCTTATTTTTCTAATATGTACGTCTATGGTTCTGTCGCCTACGATTACTTCTGCTCCCCACACCTGGCTTAGTATTTCATTTCTTAAAAATACACGTCCCGGTTTGGATGCCAGCAGGTAAAGCAACTCAAATTCTTTCTTTGCCAGTACAATGTCTTTTCCATCAAGCACAATCATAAATTTTTCGGGATCTATTATCATATTTCCAAGGCGTATCGCTTTGCCATCTTCTTTATGTATCCTTCTAAAAATGGCATTTACCCTGGTTACTAAAACTTTGGGGCTTATCGGCTTATTTACATAGTCATCAGCACCCATTTCAAGGCCTTTTATCTGCGATGTTTCATCGCTTAAGGCAGTAAGAAAGATGATTAGCGTGTTGTTGAACTCTGGTCTGGAACGTAAGATTTTGCAAACTTCTATGCCGCTCATTTTTGGCATCATAATATCAAGGATCAACAGGTCTGGTTTAAACGAAGCTGTTTTTTCAAGCGCTTCTATACCATTTTTTGCAGTTACCGTCTCGTACCCCTCTTTAATTAAGTTATAAGAAATGATTTCAAGAATATCAGGCTCATCGTCAACTATTAAAACCTTTTTTAAAATCGCCCCCATTAACAAATTGTTTACACAAAAGTAATTTTAAGGTAAAGCGAAGTATGATAACTGGTATTATATAATTGTTAACTCGTGCCCTGGTGAAACTCTTTCACTAAACAACAGCTTTAACTGTATTTATGAAATATTTGAAACAATGATTTTTACTCACTTTTTTTGTTTGAGGCAGAGGTGAAAAAAATATTTACTCACCCTCATAAAAGAGTAAGCTAAAATCAGAACTAATAAAAACCTAAAAAGGTGAAGCGAAGGTGGTTGCATCTGCTTTGGTAGTATTTTTGTTATACCTATGTCTCGTATGTATAAATTTTTATTGTTTTTATTTATTGCGGTGCTCTCGCTTCAGTCTAACGCTCAAAAACCTACAGTGCCTTTGATGCGGCGTATATTTCACGAAAATGTTGACAAAAGCCAAAAAGGGATTGATAAGCTTGATAGAAAAGAGGATCATTTTTTTAATTCAACCAGCGACTCAGAAGTCAATCAACAGATTACTTATGCTTTATTTAATAGGGTAGATCAGTTGCAGGATAACATTGAGCGCGACAGTTCACTGGACGCGAATCAAAAGGTAAAATTTTTGCGGAGCTTGAATGAAATGCTTGCATCTTTTGAAAGTGGTTACAAGTTAAGAGAATTAAAAGGCGATCAACTACCTGATCTCATCAATGCCTACCAGGATGCAATGATGCTGGAAAAGAAAGGGAAATCGATAAAACAGATTTTAGTAGACAATGACTATGAAATCGGTAATATACTTGTAAAATGCTTTGCATTTCAAAAGAACCCGGGAATTGCGGAAGGCAAGGAGGCGTTGCTTCTAAAAACAAGTGAAAGACACCCTGAACGGATCATGGAAATTTTAAGGGCTAACCCTAATGCCTTATTTGCTGACAGTCTTCTGAAAGTAGTGGCACGAAGACATCAACAAGATATTTACAACTACGCGCAATCCAGTACTACTATTGGGCAGAAGATTCAAAATAGCAGCGATCCTTTGATTAAAACAATTGCCAGCTTAGCTCTCTTAAAAGAGGGGCAGTTGTACTTTCCGTTTCTGGATAATTTATACAGAGGTAAAATTTCTTTGGATGAAATTGACCGAAATAGAACTGACGAGTATAAGTATTTTAGATTGCTGGTAAATACAGAAATTGACTACGCTGAACGGTTAAGGAAAAGAGATACGCCGATGGCGATGAATGCGTTAACTGACATGCTAACAGTGAAGGCCAAAGAAAGCTTTGTAAATGTAATTAACGGGTTGCACGATGAGCCCGACAATATACGAATGAAGAAAGTGGAGCCTTTGAACGCGCAGGAGTTGTACTATCTGTGTGTAATGACGGAAACGGAAATTTATACGAGCAGCTATTTAAAGGTGTACGATCGCATTTTTCAAAGA
>JALYZZ010000654.1 GCA_030948675.1 Bacteroidota bacterium
CCCAGTTCTCTTTGCGATGAGAGTTCAAAACCTTTTATGTTATTGTTATCAAAAAAAGATTTCAAAGCTATACCAGCCTGGTTTTTACCAATACCTTTTAATTCATCCTTATCGGGAAATTTTATATCAAGAATCTTATCAAAATAATTAGCGACCTCGTCAGCATTCGCTGATTTTAAAGCGTTTACCAAATTATTTGTTTCCTGGGCTCTTGCACCTATACTTGCAAAAACTACCATTAATATTATAAAAAGTTTTTTCATATTTTTTCGTTTTGTTAATCGCTGACCTATTGGCGAAAAATATGCCAAATTATAATTTTTTAAAAAGATAGTTCGACTTTTGCAACTTTAAGGCAGTAATCTAAAAAGCAATAGTTTTATATCATGGAAAACAAAAGAGTTATTTTAGTAATCATGGATGGCTGGGGACTAGGCAAGATAAAGTCTGCAGATGCTATACAACACGCAAACGTTCCGTTTGTATCGTCGCTGTACAGCAAGTACCCTAACACCACCTTAGTTACTTATGGCGAAGATGTTGGTTTGCCCGAAGGACAAATGGGAAACAGTGAAGTAGGGCATATGAATATTGGTGCGGGCCGCATTGTGTACCAGGAGTTACAAAGAATAAATGTAGCCATTAAAACAGGCGAGTTGTATCAAAACGAAGTATTGCTTGATACGATAAAACAGGCAAAAGACAACAACAAGCCGCTGCATATAATGGGGCTTGTAAGTGATGGCGGAGTACATAGTCATATCAATCATTTAAAAGCTATTATTACCTTATGCAATAACCAGGGATTAACTGAGGTGTACATTCATGCTTTTACTGATGGCAGGGATACTGATCCCAAAAGCGGCCTTCATTTTATTACTGATTTGCAGCAGCACCTGGATGCCAATGTTGGAAAAATAGCAACGATTACAGGACGCTACTATGCAATGGACAGGGACAAGCGCTGGGAACGCATTAAGCAGGCTTATGATGTAATTGTAAAAGCACATGGGCAAGCAGCTACTTCTGCAACTGCTGCCATTGAGCAATCGTACGAAAAAGGTGAGACCGATGAATTTATAAAACCTACAGTAATCCTTGATGCAGAACAAAAACCTGTCGCTACTTTAAAGGACGGAGATGTATTGCTGTGTTTTAATTATCGTACCGACCGGCCACGCGAGATATCTGAAGTGCTTACCCAGGAAGATTTTCCTACCTATGAGATGAAGAAACTAAACGTATGGTACACGACCCTGACTGAGTACGACAAAAGTTTTAAAAACGTTCATGTTATCTTTCAATCAGACAATTTAAATAATACCCTGGGAGAGGTATTCGCAGCCAACCATAAGAAGCAAATACGCATTGCTGAAACGGAGAAATACCCTCATGTTACTTTCTTTTTTAATGGAGGTCGCGAAATACCCTTTGAAGGTGAGAGGCGTATTTTAATTCCTTCACCAAAAGTTGCTACTTACGATTTACAGCCAGAAATGAGCGCAGTGGAAATTACAGATGCAATTGTGCCAGAGCTTGAAAGCAAATCTGCAGACTTTATCTGTCTCAATTTTGCCAATGCAGACATGGTTGGTCATACAGGTTTTTTTAATGCCGTGGTAAAAGCTGTTGAAACTGTTGATAAATGCGTAGAGCGCGTAGTAAGTGCTGCACTAAAAAGTAACTACACCGTCTTCATTATTGCTGACCACGGCAATGCAGACTATATGATAAATGAAGATGGCACACCCAACACACAGCATTCAATGAACCTTGTGCCGCTGATTATTGTTGATAACGAATTTAAAGGTGAACTGAAACAGGGAAAGTTGGGCGACTTAGCCCCTACAATCCTTACAATGATGCACGTTCCTGTGCCAAAAGAAATGTTTGGCAATATTTTAATTCCTGCTTAACGAAATACAATGAAACTTGTAAAAAGAGTCCTGGTTGCATTATTGGTAATACTAATCATTATCCAGTTTTTTCATCCTGCAAAAAATGCCTCCGCGGCTGTATCTCCAAACGATATTGCTACCATTTATACCGTTCCGCCCCCCGTTGATACCATTTTAAAAAAGGCCTGTAACGATTGTCATAGCAACAACACGCGTTACCCGTGGTATAACAATATACAACCTGTGGCATGGTGGCTAGATAGTCATGTAAAGGATGGAAAAAGGGGTTTGAATTTTAATGAGTTTGCTACCTACCGGATATCGAAACAGTATCACCGCATGGAGGATATTATTGATGAAGTAAAGCACGATGAGATGCCTTTGGGCTCTTATACACTAATACATACAGACGCAAAATTAACCGAGCAGGAAAAACAAACATTGTACAATTGGGCAGGAGCTATCAGGGATACAATGAAAGCAAAATATCCTGCTGATAGCCTTATAAGAAAGAAGCCGCAAAGAGGATGATTTTATTGCTAGTTTTAATTTTAGAAATGGGTTTAATCATCAGCCGTTTGTACGGTACAAAGTGAAGCAATACGACTACATTATAGCGGGTGCAGGAGCAGCAGGATTAAGCCTTTTAGTCCGCTTTATGGAGGGGGCCGCTTTTGATAATAAAAGGATTCTGGTGGTAGACAAAGCACCGAAAAAAGAGAATGACCACACCTGGTGCTTTTGGGAAAAACAACCCGGAATATTTGAGCCGGTCGTACACCACTCATGGCCCTGCGTTCATTTTTTTTCAAATTATTTTTCATCTCTGCTCAATCTTGCTCCTTACAAGTATAAGATGATCAGGAGCATTGATCTTTATAATTATGTCCACCGCATTGCACTTAACCACCCCAATGTGGAGTTTATTTACGGCAACATAGAGGCCGCCAGGAATGAGGGAAACACAGGTTCAATCGTCGTCAATAGAAAGCAGTTTACAGCTAATTATGTGTTTAACAGCGTGTATGCAAAACCAATTGTTCCTGCAGGTAAGTATTATTTGTTGCAACATTTTAAAGGGTTTGTAATAGAGACAAACAAACCGGTTTTTAATCCATCACAAGCAACGTTGATGGATTTTAGGGTTAGCCAGAATAGTGGTACTGCCTTCGTGTATACGCTACCGCTCTCACAACATCGCGCCCTGGTCGAATACACCTTATTCTCAAAACAACTGCTTGCCCCTGAAGAATATGTTGCTGTTTTAAAAAATTATATCTCAGAGTTTTTAGGTGTTGAAGCGTTTTTAATTGCAGAAGAAGAGTTTGGAGTGATACCAATGACAAATCTAAAGTTTGAGAAAAGGGTAGGTCGGGTAATAAATATTGGCACAGCGGGTGGACAAACAAAGGGAAGCAGTGGTTACACTTTTCAGTTTATACAAAAACATTCAGATAGCATTATTTCTGATTTATTGCAACATGGCGAGGTAAAGGAGCATAGGTCATTTTTTGAAAAAAGGTTCAGCTTTTACGATAGTACATTGTTAAATATTTTGTCTGGCGACAAACTGCCAATCGACAAAATCTTCTCTGATTTATTCGGCAAAAATCCTATTGAAAGAGTATTTCGGTTTTTGGATAATGAGAGCAATATAAGAGACGAAATAAGCCTGATGGCAACTTTACCTAAAAAGGTTTTTGTTAAGGCAGGCCTGCAGGAATTTTTGAAATAGCCAGATGCTCCATTTTGTAAAGCGAAAGGCACTATCTAACCTTTACTAAAACTGACTAATAGTATTTTATTATTAACGATAACTGTTAACGCCTTTACCGAATCTATAAAAAGTACTTTTCAATCTCCTGGCCAATTGTATCAATTAGTCCTTTTTCAATTTTTTTATCTGCGTTTTTCAGCGAAATTTTCCACAACATTCCTTTCTCATCATCTGGCGAAGGAGTTACTGTAAACTGGTATTGGTTTTTAATGTAAATGTCGTAGTAGTAAATATTATTTTCCTGGCAACATGGTTTTACCTCAGCTATTTCAGAATTGTCTTTGTCTAAATACTCTATAAAAAATGGCTCTGTTTCCATAGGTTTCTTTAGTTGAAGTAGTTTCAAAGCATATGCCACGCAAAAAGCTGGCTTAAGCAGATGGCATAAAAAAAGCCTGCTAAAAACAGGCTTTTTTTATAACTATAATAACCAGATTAATTATGATTTCCGCTCAGTTGTTGGCGGGCCGGATGGTGCACCTCCGGGAGGGGGGCCAGATGGTGCAGGAGGACGATTTTCAGGATGCTCTTTACCATGATGACAAGAGTAGCAGGACACTTCAGGTATCCGATTGCTAACATTCGCCATGTTTGCATTGTTTGCATTGTCGTCATCTTTGTCAGGTTTAAAATATTTCTTATTGATTTTATTCATCATTTTAAACATGCTACGAGCAGCTAATTTGTGCTTGCTGGAGTCGCTTGCAAAGTTGAAGTTATGCTGCGCGTCGTTTCCGCGGACGTGACAAAAATTACATCTTACACCAAGAGACATAGAGAAGTGCTTCATTATACTGTCCATCTCTTTCTTCGTGGTGTTTTTAGGCAGCACCTTTAAATTCTCATACTTCACCTGCGTTTGTTGAAATGCAAACGACAAGCTGATTAGACAGACCAGTGAAGCGATTAATAATGTTTTCTTCATTGAATAAATAGTTAGTTATGGATCGGTTATAAATGACTTTAAAAATAAGTAAAAACTGAAATGATCCATCAATTATTGTTTTTTATCGGTGAGTTTTTACAATACCTTCCTAAATGCAGCAATAATTAAATTTATTGAATGATTTACACTTGTTTTTGAGAAGTGAATTGAACCACAACGGGCATTTTCCGGAGGAAAGCATCATCTGCATCGCTATTTGCAGTACCAATAATAGCAAGTGAAGGATAGGTTTCGATAGAATGAAGCAGGTAATTTATCTCAATATTACTATAGCGGTCATGGCTGTCTTTCACATGGGTTCGTTTGCCAAATAATGCGTCTGCTTCATCGAAAAAAAGAATAGCATTACGTTCGTTTGCGGCATTAAAAAAAAGTTTCAATTTCTTTTCCGTTTCTCCAATATACTTGTTTAGTACTGATTGAACATCCATGCGGTAAAGGGGCAGATTTAATTCATTGGCCAATGCTTCGCAAGCCATAGTTTTACCTGTTCCGCTTTCACCGGCAAAATGAGCTCTAATTCCGGGCCTGCGAGTTTTTTTTACTCCAGCAGTTTCTTCATTGGTTATTCCTGTATGTTGCTTTAGCCGGGCGGCTATTTCCCTTAGTTTTTCCTTTTGTTCTTCCGGCAAAGCGAGATCTTTCCAGCCAGCCTGAGGTTCAATCCGCTTGGCAAATTTTTCGAAAGCAGCGTGGTTCATGTGAATAGGAATTGTAGATGGAAGTTACCAAAATAGAATTAATTCAACATGCGTCTTCAACGGATTGTCCGCTCAATTGCATTCTCTTATTAAGCGCTGGTTAATTTTCTTTACGATTATAACTTCACGTTCTTTACATATTTCTCCAACCATTGATTTTGCTCCCACAATTTGTGCAGTAAATTTTCGCGGCCTCGATAGCCATGCGCTTCATAAGGAAGAAAGACAAAGCGAACGGTACCACCCAGGCCTTTAACAGCTGCAAACAAACGCTCGCTATTAATCGGGTAAGTTCCGGTGTTGTCATCAGCATCTCCGTGAGTTAACAACAAAGGTGTTTTAATATGATCGGCAAAACTAAAAGGGCTCATGTCATAATACAATTGTGGCGCCTCCCAATAAGTACGCTCTTCATTTTGAAATCCAAAGGGTGTAAGCGTACGGTTATACGCGCCACTCTCAGCTAAGCCTGCTTTAAACAAGTTAGTATGCGCAAGTAGATTTACCGTCATGAAGGCACCATAACTATGCCCACCAACAGCCACCCGGTTACGGTCACCTATGCCCATATCGGCTAACTTATCAATGGCTGCTTTGGCATTCATTTCAAGCTGCTCAACAAAGGTATCATTAGGTTTTTTTCCGTTTTTTGCTACGATAGGCATTGACGCATTGTCCAACACTGCATATCCTTGTGTTACAAAAAAGATTGGTCCGCCGGGGTTGATAGTAATGAAGCGATCTTTTGAACCACGTATTTGTGCAGCATCATCTGCAGAATTAAACTCCGCCGGATAGGCCCAAATAAGAACAGGTAATGTACCGTCTTTTTCTTTGTTATATCCTTTTGGTAAATACAAATCACCCGTTAAATCTACACCGTCGGAACGCTTGTATTGGATCTTCGTTTTAGTAACGCCGGTCATTTGCGGATAGGGATTGGCAAAGCTTGTTACCTGCTTACCATTTCCTTTTTCAGAAAGACTTTTTATAAAGTAATTCGGTACCTCTGTTTGCGTTTCGCGTCGCGTAACAACGATCAGTTTGTTAGGATCTAACACATCAGACACATACTCAAAGTGCCCTTCACCGCTACGCCAGATGATGTCGCTTTTTTTGCTATTTAAGTCAACTGTTGCTATAAAAGGTAAGTCGCCTTTCGCGGAAGACCCGATACCGTTATTCATCAAAATTTTAGTACCGTTTTCTATGGTAGCAACAACATCCCTGTCGTATTTATTTTTTTCAGTAACCGGTTCGCCCAGGTTGCCATAAACATCTGTTTGATTGCGTTCCCAAAGTTTATCTAATTGTCCGTTCGAAGGATTATAGCGACTTACCCTGATTGATTGTTTTGACCGTAACCCTTCGTTTACCAATGCCACTTCTGCATTCCCCCATTGCACATTGCGAAAGCGTGTCTCTGTTTTAAACAACTCTTTTGGCTCTCCCATAAAAGGTGCGTTTAAGGCATAAACGGCATCATGAAAATCAACTTTTTTACGAATAAGTCCACTATCAAGCGGCATGGCATAAACAACCGTTGCAGGTTCATCATCGCGCCAGTCAAAACCACGTGGAATGTTTTGCAGGTTATCGTAACCCGATGGTCTTACTTCGCCAGACGGCAGGTCGGCAAGTTGCTTAACGGTTTTGCCTGTAAGGTCTGCAACCACTACTGTTGAAGGAAAACTTTGAGCAGGTACGAGGTACGAGAAAGGTTTGTGCAGTGTGCGCTCCAAAATATATTTCTTATCAGGAGACACCTGGGCAGAGGCATAAATAGCGGGCTTGCCTACAAGTATTTCTACCCCATTTTTATTAGTAACCAATTGTGCTGTGGCATAAAACTCAAACAACTTTTCATCGTAGGGCGTCTTTATCATATCCTGATAAGTAACACTCGGCGCAGCTTTACCAAGGTTTTGTTGTACAACAGGGCCTGTTGGTGTTAACGGTTTTACCGGGGCCATTGTAGCCGGTTTCACAATAACCTTATACATCATTGTATTATTATCAACCCAGCTAATGCCTCTTTCGCCAACCCCACTGATCACATTGTTTAGTGGTGCCTTATTTAACTTTGCAGCTTTTTGTGCAGCTACTTGTATTACGTATAAATCGACGCTATTGGCGGTAGTATTTACAAAAGATATTTTAGATTGATCAGGGCTCCAGCTTATACCGGTTGCATTAAGGTTAGCCGGCAAGCCAATAATAGGATATGTTTTTCCTGTTTTGATATTTTTTAAAGTTAATGCGCTGTAAGAAATTACCTGCCGGCTGGGCGCAAAGTTATTTGGATTGATTCGCAGACCTGCGATGCGTAGTTCAGGGCGCGCTAATTCTTCCACTGACGGCAACGCATTTCGTTCAGCTAAAACCATCCATTCGCCTTTTAAGTCTATGCTGACAGTTGGTGTAGGTTTGGCTAAAAGCAAGTCTGCCATTTCTTTGGGTGGCATTTGGTAACCAACGGCCTCCTGTGCGTTTGATGCAACACACATTACTAATAAGAGAGAAAACAACAACGTCTTTTTCATACGCCAGAAATTTTTTAATTAATATTTGATATAATTTTATTTTGCAAGTCCTGCTTCAGACACCAGTATCAAAAGGGCATTTTCAATAGCAAGATGTCCTTTGTCATTTACCCACCATTCGTTCTACGAGTGAGCGCCTCCACTGGCACCGCCTTTGCCAATCGTAATCGCGGGAATCCTTTTTGAGATAGGTATATTAGAATTGGTAGAGCTGGTACTTAGTTTTGGCGTGGATCCTAAAAAAGCGGCAGAAGCCATTGCTGTTTGAATCAAAGATACCCTGCTATCCTGCACCCCGGAAGGGCGATCTCCCACCAGTTTTACTTCAACTGTCAAATCTTTTCCCGAGCGCTTCATTTCATTTTCTTCTGTTAATGCCTTTCTAGCCGCAGCCTGAAGAAATGTATCTATTGCACTTAGGCGCTCCGGGCTTTCTGAGCGCATATCTACTTCCATCCACGACTCAAACGGTATTGCATTTACCGAAGTTCCGCCTCCTGTAACGCCAACATTATAAGTTGTTTTAGGACCGGGAGTGCGGGTATAAGTATCAGCATCTTTTATAAAATAATAAATGGCTCTTGCGGCTGCATTGTGTGGATTGGCAAGGCCGAATGCACCATAAGAATGTCCGCCGGGACCTTTAAAAGTGATATGGTAACGATGCGAACCAACTGCGCCTGTTGTTATGCCACCAATTCCACCGCCATCAATTGCTATGTACGAATCTATCTTGAGTCCTCCGGGTGTAAACAATTGCTTTACTCCCCTTAAATCTCCAAGGCCTTCCTCGCCTACAGCACCGACAAAGTAAATGTCAGCATCAGTTTTTATCTGCGCCTGGGTCATAGATTTCATCACTGCGAGCAATACAGCTAGTCCGCGTGTATCATCACCTATGCCGGGCGCCATCAGTGTATCGCCCTTATGTTTTACCGTTACATCCGTGCCTTCGGGAAACACCGTGTCTAAATGCCCTTCCAGCACCACCTTCTTTTTACCAGACTTTCCCTTTTTATAGGCAATCACGTTTCCTGTTGCATCCATCCATATAGAATCTGCCCCGATCCTTCTTACCATTTCCATAAACTTTGCCGCCCTTTTCTGTTCTTTAAAGGGCGGTGCCGGTATTTCCGTGAGTGTTATCAGATCCTTTTGTGTTTCAGGTTCTAACTGCATTATATTTTTAAATGCACTGATGATTACAGGCTTTTTAGCCAGTTCAGTTATCTCTTTAGTATACTTTGCCTCAATCGGAAATGTTTTACCTGTGGCAGTATCATTTCCTTCCTGGCTCATTGCTACAGTTGCTGTCAACAGGAATAGTGCGGGCAAAATAATTATTAGGCGTTGTCTCATTTTGATATTTAAAAGTTAGAAACTGCTGATCACCTCACAACATTCGTTGCACTTATAAAGGTTTTGAAATATCAACCAGAATAGTTGAAAGTAGCTATAAAAAATGTATTTGAAAGAAGGTTTAAAGCCCCCATGTTCTGCCTTTCATTACTGCGGGTACACCTTCATTTAACCAGGGTGCAGGTTTATCACCTTTCAGTTTCCAGTCAAAAAATTGTTGTTCGCGTACAGAAATGTCTTTCCTGTTTTTTCTCTCTACCAGGTTGTGCGCTTCGTTGTTGTAGTTTAAGAGCCACACCGGTTTATCCAATCGTCTTAATGCAGTAAACAATTCTATTCCCTGGTACCAGGGCACTGCATCGTCCGCATCGTTAGACATGATAACCAATGGCGTTTTTACTTTAGGCAAATGAAACAAGGGACTGTTTTCGATATAAAGCTCAGGCTTCTCCCAAAGTGAAGCACCAATACGGCTTTGTGTTTTTTCGTATTGAAACTGTCTTGTAAGACCCGTACCCCACCTGATGCCACCATAGGCACTCGTCATATTTGCAACTGGCGCTCCTGCCCACGCAGCAGCGTACAAGTTAGTTCTGGTAATTAAATAAGCGATCTGGTAACCGCCCCAGCTTTGGCCTTGCAATCCAAGCTTAGTACTGTCAACAAATCCCTTCTTGATTAATGCTCTTGTGCCGCTTACAATATAGTCATACGCACTTTGTCCCGGATGACCGGTCTTATACCAGATATCGGGGACAAATACGATGTAACCCCGACTAACAAAAAATGGGATGTTCAACCGGCTGGGTGTAGGCGCAGGAGCCTGGTAGTTATGGAGCGTATTGTTGTTTCGCTCGTAGAAGTATACAATCATCGGATACTTCTTTGTTGGATCAAAATTCTCGGGCTTATACAAAACACCTTCAGTTAGTTTGCCTGTATAAGCTGTCCATTTAAACAACTCTGATGTGCCCCACAGATAATTGTTTTGCTGTGGATTAATGGCTGAAAGTTTAATGGATGCCAGGGTAGTTGCAGGCTCAGAACTTCCTTTCTGCTCTTTACTTCTTATGATGTGGTTAGTTGAAGCGATGCTATATAAATCAGGCGAATGTTTAAAGCTTTCGAAGGTAAATATATAAGCATCGGCGCTGTCAGCCTTTTTAAAATAATTAATAGTAAGCGTATCAGATGCTGCAATAAGTTCTGTTACACCGGCCCTGCCTGCTTTCATCTTTACCACTTTGGTAAGCTTAGTACCTTCGTCGTAGGCCTTGAAATAAATGTCCTTGTCACGCTCAACATAGTTAGGTAATGCAGCCATCCGGCGGGTTGCTGCACCTTCTTCCTCCGCTTCGGTATTGATGTAACGATAAGAAATTTTAGAACTAGCCGCTCGTGATGGAGTGATTAAAGAAGGCTGGTTTTTATTTTCAGGATCGACCTTCCAAACGGAGTACCTGTCGTATACAAAAACGTTTGCGTCATCCTTTTGCCATCCTAGTATTCCGTATGCATTAGGGTCATCGGGCACGTCGTTGTCTTCATCGTACAAACGATATTTAATTTGCTTTGCTACATCAGACACCTTGCC
>JALYZZ010000656.1 GCA_030948675.1 Bacteroidota bacterium
GATCTGCGCTGCGTGCCCATTTGAACTACCCTATTATACTTTCTTGCTGCCGCCACAGACATTTCACCTTCGCGCGGATTGTGTGCTAGCGGCTTTTCGCAATAAACATGCTTTCCGGCAGCGCAGCATAAGATAGTGGCAGGAGAATGCCAATGGTCGGGAGTAGCAATATAGCACGCATCTACATTTTTATCGAGCAGCGCTTTTCTGAAATCGTTCTCTCCTTTAGGTGCGTCTTTACCGGTTTTTTTTACTGCATCAATACCCTTTTGCCTTGCTTTTTCCTCTACGTCGCATATGTAGATCACTTCAGTATTGGGCTGTTTGGCAAAGGTAGCCGCCATGCCCGAACCGCGACCGTTGGAGCCAATGACTGCGACCTTTATACGGTCGTTGGCACCCGCTATATTTCTATAACTTTTAGCGGTGAAGCCGGATGCCATTCCTCCGAGGGAAACAGCGGCAGAACTACCGGCAATATTTTTAATAAATCTTCTTCTTGAATTTTTCATGTGCAAGTATTTTAAAAATTAAAGTTCTTTTATTTTAATGTTCTTGTAGGCCACCTTATCTCCGTGTGCCTGCAGCAGTATAGGCGAGGATTCGGCTTCGGCAAAGCCTTTGGTATTTTTAAATTTGCTTGCCGCTACAGCTTGTTTAAATTTTTCGTTTCCACGTGTGTACTCCAGAATTTTTGCTCCATTTAACCAATGTTCTACATGATCGCCTTTTACCACAATTCTTGCGGTATTCCATTGTCCGGCTGGTTTATATGACTTGTTAGGATCGGGTGGGAAAATATCATATAGCGCTCCTGTTTTGCGGTTGCCGTTTACTCCCAATTTTGCGTCAGGATGCTTGCTGTCGTCAATCAATTGAAACTCGCAACCGAGAGAAGTATTGGGCAACAAACGGTATTTAATACCACTATTACCGCCATCAGACACTTTGAAATCGACTGACAAGTCAAAGTTTTTGAAAGACCGTGTTGTTACTATATCACCGCCGTGTGCAATTGCAGGATCAAAGTGAAGTTCGCCATTTTCAGCAAACCAGGCACGATCAGGCGCACTGTCGTGGTCGGCTTTTCTCCAGCCGCTTAAAGATTTTCCATCGAACAAAGAAAGTGTTTCATGTTTTGAAGTGGACTGTGCATCAGCAACGTCCGCTGATAATAGAGATAGAAATAAAAACAGAAAAGGCAATCGTTTCATTTTAATAAATTATGAATGTTGAAGAAATGTTTTTGTATGAATAATATTTTAAAACTAGTCTATTTTTTTAAAAATAAACGATGGCAGTTGAGCCGGGAAGTGCTGTGAAGCGGGATTGAAGGAACAATTAAATAATATCTTACTGTTCAAGTATCTCCACACCTCTTTCTCCTGCTATAATTGCCCTATGTGCCATGCCGTAAAAAAGGGATGTTTCAACTACCCCTGAAATGCTTTTTAAAATTGCGTTAACTGCGGATAGTTCTGGCCAGCTTTTAAAGTAAATGTCGACCAGATAATTGCCGTATTCAGTCGTTAAAGGTGCATCTTTTTGATCGCTCATTCGCATTGAAATCCTTGTTGTAACAAAAAGTTGTTTTATTTTAAGTGGCACATATTTAACTGCATCAGGAAGTATTTCGAGCACCAAAGGAAACTTTACATCAAATGTTTTTACCAGTTTTGCTTCGTCACCGATTAAAACAAATTGCCTGGACATAGCAGCCAATAACTTTTCATGGGTATGAATTCCACCACCGCTTTTTAGTGCATTCAACTTATCGTCCAACTGGTCGCAACCATCAAAATAAAGATCAATCTCGCTAAATGATGCTGTTGCATTTACCCGAAGCATCTTATTTTGCAACAACTGCCGCGTTGATATACACGAGGTAACAAATTGTACAACTAACCCATCGTGTATAGATTTTTCCAAACACTCAACAAGGTATGCAATTGATGCCCCTGCACCCAGACCAACGATTGTATTGCTTTCGACTAAGGTTGCTGCTTTTTGCGCAGCTTGTTGTTTAAGTTCCATATTTAAAACATAGGATTAAGTAAATAAGACATTATCAAAAACCAGGTAAAGATTTGGCCTGCGCGTTAAATGCTTCATTATTTTTTTAAAACATTTGTTTTTAATTTAATGAGCTGAAAAGGCCATTTAGGGTCGTTTAATCGCAAATATTTATGCTTTCACGATCGTCATCAATGCTATGTATTAAGTTTTGTGAGCATCGGCAACCCAAGAGTTAGCTGTTTTCTTATCTCAATAAAGTTATGCGTAAAAAGGAACAGCCAGGAATTGCTACAGCAAATAGTGTTTGAAGAAAACGACTTGCGGCGTTTAAATCAATTAAACAAGGGCGAATGGCATGATAATTTCAAAAGTATTTTGAAACCAATTTAATCACATATCAATCGAAGGAGGTATTATGTCAATGATAATAAAAGAGCCAAATCTTCAGCTATTGCTGCCTTTAAAACAGCGTGAAGCGATTATTGAAGAATATGCGGAGCCGGAAATTAAGTTTGAGGTAACAGGAGAAGGAAAACTTGTAATTACAAACACAGGCGGAGCCAGCGCCTCAGAAGGTGGAATGGGAACCGGAAGTGATGATGATAGGGAGAAAGGCAGCCTATCAAAGCCCGGAGAAAAAAGCGGGCAGGCAAGTTCTGACGAGGATGATGATACTACTTTTGACCCGCTCAAAAAAAGTACAAAAGAAGCAGAAAAAAACAGGGATAAAGATTGAGTTGTTTTAAACGTTAAATTTCGCGTAGAAAGCCGGCTGCAATGAATCAGACCGGCTTTCTAATTCTTTAAAGTTGTTGTACAATTTCGCTGCTTTCAGTAGTTCTTTTTATGGTAAAGGCATTTTTGTCGTTATCGAGCCGTTTTATAATTGCTATATTCTCAGGTAAATATAAATACCTGGGTATCGAGCTAATTACTCTCCCAACTTCTTATCACCCTTTTGCAACAACGGCAGCAAACTTTTATCAATATTTTCACTGCCTACTACCGGCATTTTTGACGTAAAGCCTTTACCTGGAACAAGGCAAGGCATGTTATCAGGTTGCATTGCATACATACCGTCTCCATTGCCATTATCGCCAATGTAAGCACCAGTAATCGGTATGTGAGAAACACCGTCTTTAGTCTGCTGCGGCACCTCGTACTTATAATGGGAAAGGGGGTTTACTTTACTTAACTTATCCCGAAGAAGCATTTTGAGCTTAGCTTCGTTCCATGGCTTTCTTTTCATTAAATTTTCATACTGTGCCTTTACAGCAACACCAGAGCCAACCATTATAACGAGAAGTATTAAAAGTTTCATGCGGTTTCTTTTGCTGAATAAATTTACTTGTTAAAGATCAATTTCCAATGAAAAGTGCTGCCTGTTTCAAAATAAAAAAGCGAAGCAGGCCGCCTGGCAAAAAGTTAAAGACTGTACTTAGCGTATCTACACTCGCACTTATCTTTGACCTACAATTTACAACTATGTCAATAGCAGGAAGCCTGAAGGAAGCAGATAAGGCTTTATTATATTTGATCAATAAAAAACTATCCACGGCAGCACTTGATGACTTGATGCTGTTGCTGCGCAATCAATACACCTGGGTGCCCGTTTACTTATTTTTTCTCTTGTTCTTTTACTTCAATTGCAGAAAATACCTGTTGCCAATTGTAGCATTATCTCTTGTAACTTTTGCGCTTACCGACTTTACAAGCGCCACTCTTATTAAACCTCTTATAGGCCGGCTTCGTCCTTGCCAGGATACCACGCTTGGTTTTGCGATTAACAACATTGCTGGTTGTGGCGGCATATATGGCATGCCTTCTTCGCATGCAACCAATCACTTTGGACTTGCTGCTTTTTGGTTTACGGTTATTAAAAATACATTAGATCAAAAATGGTTTTGGTTGTGGGCCTGGGCGTTTGTGATATGCTATGCGCAGGTGTATGTAGGTGTTCACTTTCCCGGGGATGTACTTGTTGGTGCATTACTGGGCACTGGCATCGGTTATCTTACCTCCACCCTATTTAGAAAAAGAATGGCGCAGATTGATTCGATACAAGCAGGTGTTTAAAAATGCGTTTACTGACAATGAAATCATTTGAAAGGTTTTTTCCGTTCTTATTAATAGCAGGAATTTTATTAAACGCAAATGGATTACTCCTTGATATACTAGAGCCAGACGGCGCTTTGTATGCTACCATTGCCAAACACATTGCTTTAACCGGTGACTGGATGAACCTTTTTGGCGATGGCCACGATTGGCTCGACAAACCACATTTCCCTTTCTGGGTGAGTGCATTAAGCTTTAAAATTTTAGGCATCACCGCTTTCGCTTATAAACTTCCTGGTTTCATTTTTTGGCTTGGCGGCATTTGCTTCACTTACCTGCTATGTCAGCAATTGTATAATAAGCAGACCGCAAAAGTGGCTGTAATTGTGTACGTGTTCTCGCTGCATGGACTGCTAAATAATTTTGACGTTCGTGCTGAACCGTACCTTACTACATTGATTGTTGCAACCATGTATTTTGTGTACAGAGCAAGTATCTCTGGCAGATGGATATTTGTCGTTCTGGCTGCGCTGGCAGCAGCTTGCGCAGTAATGACAAAAGGCATTTTTGTTTTGATTACGATCGGTGCTGGTTTCGTTATTTATTGGCTGATCACCAACCAGTGGAAACAGTTTTTAAATTATCGCTGGTGGGTAATGATCATATTAATGCTATTATTTATTACACCCGAACTATACAGCCTCTACACCCAATTCGACCTTCACCCCGAAAAAATTGTTTTTGGAAGAACAAATGTTTCCGGCCTCCACTTTTTTTTCTGGGATAGCCAGTTTGGAAGATTTTTTAATACGGGCCCCATCAAAGGGCACGGGGATCCTTTTTTCTTTTTACATACTACGTTATGGGCTTTTCTGCCCTGGTCCATTATTTTATATATCGCAGTAGTTAGCATTGTTAAAAAAGGCAGCTCAAATGAT
Organism: Bacteroidota bacterium; assembly: GCA_030948675.1. GTDB lineage: Bacteria > Bacteroidota > Bacteroidia > Chitinophagales > Chitinophagaceae > Segetibacter. The sequence goes on from JALYZZ010000656.1 coordinate 5,010, forward strand.
CAAAGTAAGCCAAGGTGGATTGTGTATGGAAGCGCCCTGTTCACATTTCTCCTTTTTTCATTTTCAGGATTTCAACTTCCACATTACATCGTTATTCTATTTCCGCATTTTTCCATTATCACAGCCGCTTACGTTGTTTCATTAAAAAATGAAATAACTTTTAAAAGACTGGTTGTATTGCAAACGATACTGCTGATAGTGGCGGCTATAGCGGTAAATATGCTGGCCTGGTACTCCAGGTTGGGAAACAGTGTTATAGTGGCAGTACTTACTGCCGTAGTGGTCGCAGTAATTATTACTAATTTTAAAAAACCCGGATTAACCAAACTGGTTGCAACAAGTAGTGCAATCTGCTTAATCCTTTTTCTGTTTCTTTTTAATTTTTTCTATCCAAGACTGCTACAATATCAGGCAGGTATGATGGCAGGTAAGCTGCTGTCTGAAAAAAAAATCTATGCAAAAGCTGCTACTCTACATGCCTGGTCGTATTCCTTCGAATTTTACGCACCCGGATTTGTGCAATATGTGGACAGTATAAGTGCTGTCGATCGTTTTATTGGCAACGACAGCTCCGTCGCTTTCTATACCACTACAAATACATTATCCGAATTAACCCAAAAAGGCTATGAATACAGCCTGCTGAAAGAGTTTGAATACTTTCACATTAGTATGTTAACAGGCGGGTTTCTAAACCCACAAACAAGAGAAAACAGCGTCGAAAAGATGGCGTTAATATTGGTTAAAAGAAAAAGGGAATAAGACTTTTCTGAACTTCAGTAATTAATTATCCTTTGCTGCTTCATTCGCGGGACGCATTTTGTTGATGACCCGCGATGTCACTAATTGTCGTTGCCTTCTCTGCGCCAAATTATACGATGTGATTTTTAAATCTTCTACCGTTTGTTAGATAGTTCTAAAAGTTCTTTTAAATAATCTCCCCATACCTCAGGGTTTGTGTGGGTGCCATGTCCTGAAGTTTTATCAG
>JALYZZ010000704.1 GCA_030948675.1 Bacteroidota bacterium
GGAAGAGGTTATACCATGATTAATAAGTACGTTGCCTCTGCTGCCCACCTTAAAGGAAAACGATTAATTAGCTGTGAAGAGCTTACCAACACCGATGTTGTTTTTAATGAGACACTTGAATTAATGAAAATAACCGGAGACCTTAGTACTATCTCTGGTGTTACCCACCCGGTTTTTCACGGCTTTAATTATTCTCCGCCTGATGCTCCCTTTCCAGGGTGGATAAGGTACGGATGCTACCTCAATGAGCGCAATACCTACTGGCCTTACTTCCGCTATTTCAATGATTATAGAGCAAGGATTTCTGCATTGTTACAACACGCAGACATGTTTGCAGACATAGCAGTACTGCCACCGGTAGCCGACATGTGGAGCATCTATGGTGCACAAAACGAACCATTTCCTTCTCTCACTTATCCAACCCATCTTTCGCTTGTGTGGGAGGCTATGCATCAGAATGGTAATGGCTGCGACTATATATCTGAAACGATTGTAAGAGATGGGCAGATAAACAACGGTTGTCTTCATTACGGACCGCGTAAATACCATACCCTTTTTATGGTGCAGGTAGAAAGTGTAGCGCCGGCGACTGCTGAAAAACTTTTATCGTTTGTACAAACCGGCGGAAGAATTTTCTGCCTGGATTCTTATCCAAATAAATCTCTCGGTCTACACGAGTTTGAAAAGCGTGATGCTGAAGTAAAATCGGCTGTAGAAAAAATGAAGGCTTTTACCGACCGCTTTATCTTACTTACAAAGCCTGAAAAGGAATTTATTCAATGGTATAAAGATATACAGCACAGGTATAACATTGTTCCTTATGTTCGCATTAATAAGCCGGATAGATTTGTAACACAAGTAAGGTACCAGGCAAAGGGCACCGAAATACTTTTTTTTGTTAATTCAAGTCTCGATGATACGCATCTTATTCAAATTCTACCCAGTGAGGAAATAACCAAAGGGCGTCAAGCATGGGTATGGAATGCAGTAACGGGTGAACGATTTAAGCTCGAAAGTACAACCCAAATAAAGCTCGACCTGGGTCCTGCAGATTCTGCAATCATTGTATTTGATGATAATAAGAAAGGACCACTTTTTAAACCACTGCCTTTATTTGCCGATGGCCTGGTACTCAATGACTGGCAAGTTGAGTTTCAACACATCAACGGTACAAATAAAAAAACTGCGATGACGGTTTTAAAAGACCTGAAAGACCTGCCGGAGTATGTGGCTTTTTCCGGAACGGCTATTTACCGCACAATAGTATCTATTGCTGATGTTAGTAAAGCACAGTACCTGGGCCTGGGTAAAGTATACGGTATTTCAGAAGCCATTGTCAACGGAAAGTCTTTAGGAGTACAATGGTTTGGAAGAAGGATTTACCCTATAAAAGATGTAATAAAAGCAGGGGATAACACAGTAGAAATAAGAATAATTACTACAATGGGCAATTACATGAAGACACGAAAAGACAACCCTGTTGCCCAGTATTGGACCAACGAAAAACGAAAGGATCAGCCAATACAATCTATGGGTATGACAGGTCCGGTAACAGTTAGTTAATCAACCATAATAATGAAGCAGGCAAAAAGATCTTTAACGGTGGCAGTGCTGTGTTTGTTGACCCTTTCGCTGCACGCGAAGGATTACCAGGTGGCATCTTTTGGTATTTATTCTGATGGCATAGCGCTTAATACCCGTTCCATTCAGTTTGCCATCGACTACATTAATATAAACGGTGGAGGAAGACTTATTTTTCATGTCGGAAGATATCTTGCCGGCAGTATTTATCTTAAATCAAATGTTACATTGCAATTAGAGGAGGGCGCAGTGTTGCTTGGTTCCTTAAATCCCTTTGATTATGATAAGAATACATTTACTGCTTTTGTTTTTGCCATAGACCAGCACGACATTAAAATTACAGGCAAAGGAATGATTGACGGGCAGGGAAAAGAGGTTGCAAGAAATTTTATCAATATTATTGATAAAGGATTTTTGAAAGACCCGCTACTGTACGGTCGTCCTGAAGCCGGTGTCAGGCCAATGAACGTGTACATGAGGGGCTGCAGCAATGTGGAAATACAAAATATCACTCTTCGCAATTCTGCAAGCTGGAACCAGACCTACGATCAATGCAGACACCTTACAATCAGTCACATTACTGTAGATAATAAAGCGTTCTGGAACGAGGATGGAATTGATATTGTTGATTGCGACAGTGCTTCAGTAACTAACTCTTACATCGATGCGGCTGACGACGCTATTTGCCTTAAATCACATAGTCCAAACTTCTTTTGCAGCAATATTCTTATTAATAATAATGTTTTACGAAGCAGCGCAAATGCTGTCAAATTTGGCACTGCATCGCTTGGCGGATTTAAAAACGTTCGCATAATTAATAATAAGGTTTTTGACACTTACCGTTCTGCAATAGCATTGGAAGCTGTAGATGGAGGGTTTGTGGAGAACATAGAAATTGACAGCCTGCAGGTGTATAACTCAGGCAACGCTGTGTTTTTAAGGGTTGGAGAACGTCGTGGAGAAAAAACGTCGCGAATGAACAATATAACAATCAAAAATGTGTATGCTGAAATTGCCGCATCCAAACCAGATGCAGGTTACCAATATGAAGGGCCGGTTGAGGATATGCCCCGCAACATTTCTCCGGCAATCATCATAGCTGGTTTGGCTAATAAAAAGATATCAGGTGTTACTGTCACTAACGTCGAAATAAAACATCCGGGTGGAGCCAATCCGCATTTCGCGAAAGTTGCTCTTGAAGCACTGGATAGTATTCCTGAAATACCTGACCAATACCCTGACTTTAGCATGTTTAAAGAATTACCTGCCTGGGCAGTATATGTAAGGCATGCAACAGGGCTTGCGTTTTCAAACATTACACTAACTGCTGATAAAAAAGATTACAGGCTTCCAATTGTGTTAGACGACGTGCATAATAGCCGCTTCACTCAGATAAAAGCCCGGCAGCCCTTGCAGCAAAATGTTTTCTATAGTAATAAATCAACAGAAATTATCATCGATAAAGGCATTAAATCAGTTACGTCACGATGATTTTAAACCCTGCAATTTTTGGTTTGATAAAGGAAAGAGCGAACTGTGATAGAGGTATAAAGCGCCTTACGAAAAGAATGTTTTGTTGCCATTTATAAAAGGATAAATGTTGCAACCTTTTTCTTTGGCAAGATTATTATATATAGAAATACGAACTCTTTTTTATCATTCTAAAAATTATTACCCATGGGAAATCTACTGTATGTTATCGCTGTAATTCTAATTGTAGCCTGGTTACTTGGTTATTTTGCTTTTCACATTACCTCCGGATTAATTCACATCCTTTTAGTAGCTGCAGTAATTATCTTTCTGCTGAAACTAATTGGCGGCGACCGGACAGTTTAAATTTGAAAGTTTATAAAAAAGTAAAAGGTGTTACTAGTAGTAACTCCTTTTTTTGTTTGTACTGGTTCTCCGCCACTGATAGATTAATGAAAACTTCCGGTAATATCATTGCTAAGCGGTTCGACACCAGGGCCAAAATAATGCGTAAGTATACCTTTTCTATTTATGAGGTATTTCGCAAAATTCCATTCAGGCGCTTTTTCATTCCATCCATTTTTGTCGCGGTCAGATAGCCACTTAAAGACATCGTGCTGGCGCTTATCTTTTATGACAACACATTTTTGGGTTAAAGGAAAATCTACACCAAAGTTTACAATACAAAACGACTCGATCTCTTTATCGGATAACTTTTCCTGCTCTTTGAAATCGTTGGAGGGAAAACCCAATACAACCAGTTCTTTTGTATACAACTGATTTAGCTTTTTAAGGTCGCTAAGCTGGTTGGTATATCCGCAGTCTGAAGCTGTGTTAACAATAAACACATTCTTTCCTTTAAAAGTATTGAAGTCAATTTCACTGCCATTTATCGCAGTTGCTCTTAGATCGTAAAAGGAGGTAGGA
>JALYZZ010000544.1 GCA_030948675.1 Bacteroidota bacterium
GGTGCTTACGAAGTAACACGAGATGAATTTGACGTCTTTTACAAAGACGATAACTTAAGCCAAAACGACGATGTAGATGCCATAACCAGACCTAGTCAGCAATATATCGATCTAAGTTGGGGCATGGGTAAAGAAGGCGGTTTCCCTTTTAATAGTATGTTGCAGCGGGCAGCAATTATGTACTGCCGCTGGTTGTATAATAAAACTGGTATTTTTTACAGATTGCCAACAGAAGCAGAGTGGGAATATGCTTGTAAAGCAGGAACAACTACAGCTTATTTTTTTGGAAATGATGCGAGCCAGCTGAATGATTATGGATGGTTTGAAACTAACAGCGAAGGAAAATATCATAAAGTAGGATCAAAGAAACCTAATCCATGGGGATTGTATGACATGGTAGGCAACGTGTCGGAATGGACAATGGATCATTACGATGAGAAATCGCTCGAGAAAATGGCAGACAATACAACTGATCCCGTTGCAAAATATAACGAGGAGACTTATCCAAAGGTTTTGAAAGGGGGCGGATATGATAGTAATTCAAAATTATTAAGAAGTGCAGCGAGGATCAAGTCCGATCCGGAATGGAACAAAAGAGACCCTCAAATACCAAAAAGTAAATGGTGGCTTACAGATGCTCCTTCTGTCGGTTTCCGTATTGTAAGACCGCTGAATCAGCCAACAGCCAAAGAAGCGGATGATTTTTTTAAATTGTATCTTGGTATCTAATTTTTTAAAAAATAAACTACTCAAAATGTCTAACGATTACCTAAAGAAGCTTGCCCAAAGCCGCAGGGAATTTGTGCGCCAAACATCTCTACTTGCCGGCGGCCTTATGGCCGCTCCGCTGCTGTCAAAAGGCAACTATTTTTCAGGTGCAGATGATGCAATTAAAATTGTTTTAATTGGTTGTGGCGGCCGCGGCACAGGTGCTGCCATGCAGGCTTTGTCTACCAAGCAGAATTTAAAACTGGTGGCTATGGCGGATGCCTTTCAGGATAACGTAGAAAAGTGTTATGCAAATCTTACCAAAGAAAGCGCTTCTACCTCATCAGCTGCAAAGCCCAGTGTCAAAAACAAAATTGACGTTCCTGCTGAAAGAAGATTTTTCGGTTTTGACGCTTATATGAAAGCAATTCCGCTGGCTGATGTAGTCATTCTTGCAACTCCTCCTGGATTTCGCCCTATACATTTTGCAGAAGCCATCAAACAAAACAAGCACGTTTTTATGGAAAAACCGGTAGCAACAGATCCTGCCGGAATTCAAAAAGTGTTAGCAACTGCTGCCATCGCAAAACAAAGAAAATTGAATGTAGTTGTAGGTTTGCAGCGCCATTATCAAAATTCTTATCGTGAATTATTCAAGCGCAAGGATCAAATAGGAGATATTACATCTGCACAGGCCTGGTGGAACAACGACGGAGTTTGGGTTCGTCCTCGTAAACCAGGTCAAACTGAAATGGAATACCAAATGCGCAACTGGTACTATTTTAACTGGCTTTGTGGCGACCATATCAATGAACAGCACATTCACAATTTAGACGTTATCAACTGGTTTAAAGAAGGTTATCCGGTAAGTGCGCAGGGTATGGGTGGAAGACAAGTTAGAAAAGGAAAAGATAACGGAGAAATTTTTGATCATCACTATGTTGAATTTACCTATGCTGATGGTTCTATTTTGAACAGTCAATGCCGCCACATACCCGGCACAATGAGTAAGGTGGACGAATTATTTATAGGTACAAAAGGTAAAATTCAATGTGGAGCTGCAAACATTGTAGACCACAAAGGAAAAGTTTTGTATCAATTTGATAAGAAGACCGAAAACCAACCTTACCAGACTGAACACGATGAGTTATTTGCAGCCATTGCCAAAGGTGAATACAAATTTGCAGATGCAGAAAACGGAGCAAAAAGTACTATGACTTCTATTTTAGGCCGTATGGCTACCTATAGCGGACAAGTAGTTCAATGGGATAAAGCGATCAACTCAGGACTTGATATACATCCAAAAGTGTATTCATTTGACGCGACACCCCCGGTGGTACCAGATGCAGATGGATTTTATCCAATTGCGGTTCCGGGTAAGACAACTTATGCATAATTTTTAAAGCTTTATTTACAAGTTATTAGTATTAGATACAAAAGGTGAAAATTTAGTTTTTCACCTTTTGTGTTTAATAACTTTCTCATTTTTAGGAGTCGCTGCCCGGCTAAGAGAAACCCAAAGAATTGAAACACAGAAACGTGCATGAAGCCTAGAGAGCCTTGATAATATCTGTGTATAGTTGTGGTTTAAAAGCTTTAAATCGGAGGATCGAGGTGTACTGGTGGCATCATTAATTCTTCCACATCTACTGGTTGTATGTCAAGTTTTTCGCACCAGCTCAGAAAGCGGTCATAAACCCCATCAAGGGTTGCTTTTTGTTCGGGAGTTAACTCTAGTGCATGTGCCCTGCTGATAGTTCGTATTGGCAGACCTCTTTTTCGAAGAAAATATTTAGCACTTAGTGGATAGGCCTGATGTATCAAAGGATCAACTTTCGAAATTTCTTTTTGTAGCCATTCCACTTCCTCCTGTTTGTCTGGATTATTAGCATTATTACAGAGCCAAACAAGGATCTCAGGATAGAAGTTACCTGAAATCGCTGACATGCCCTTTGCACCTGCACGAATTGAGTATATCGCACTGGGTGTATGTGCATCATAAAACTCAAATCGGAAATCATGGGGTGGTATCATTGCAAGCTTTGCCCTTACCTTCTCCACATCACAGGTTGTATCTTTATGGTAAATAAAACGTTCTGTTTCAAGTAATTTTCTAAACACATTTACCGGTAATATCCTTTTATACGGTGCAGGGCATTCATACAAGCCAAGAGGAATGTTTGCGGTAAGCCGAAGCATTTTGTCAAAGTTTGCAAGTAATACTTCGTCGTCATCATCAACATTCGCATAATGTCCGGTAATTAAAATAACAGCATTTACTCCCGTGGAATATATACGTTTTGTAAACTCGGCCTTGTCTTCAATGGTTAACCCAAAAGAGCCGGTTGCTACTACCGGTACACGGCCTCTTACATACTTGACAATATGCTGTGTCAGCTCAAGCCGTTCATCTTCTGTTATGCTGTACATCTCACTGCTGAGACAATTAGCAAAAAAACCTTTTACCCCGGCAGCTAAATAAAAATCTATCAATTTTGATACTGCATCCAAATCAACCTTTGCCTTCAGGTTAAACGGAGTTATCATTACCGGAACAAACTTTTTTTCACTGTTGCTCATACAATATTGATTTTTGAGACCGTTAGAAATCTTTGCTTTTGTTGCTTATGATTAGATGCTTCTATACAGAAGCAATTGATTCAATTATCATTGGTAAAACTTAAACGCACCCAGAACGTTTGTTGTTATTTAGCATTAATTACGCTTACTGCCCCATCTTTCTCTGGCAAAGTTAAACTTACTTTTCTCTTTCTTGCAGTCAACAGCAACCCCGTTAAAAAAATGGTAAGGGTTCCCACTACAATTACCATACTCTTGTATAAGGGATTTCTGATAAATTCATATTTAGCAGGAAGATAAGTTGAAAAGGTCATCCATAAAATAACTACTATGCCTATAAGAGTTGCTGTAAATGCTTCAGGACTTTTGGTGCGCCTGCTGATGATTCCCAATAAAAATAATCCCAGCATTCCACCGGCAAAAATTCCTGAAAGCTCCCACCAGATGTCGAGTAAGCTTTTTACACCAATCATGACTATTCCTGTGGTTAGACCCAATATCCCAAAAACTACCGTTGAAGCATATAACGAATGCAACTTGCCTTTATCGGAAAGATTTTGTTTAAAATACCTTTTGTAAATATCCATTGTAAATACTGTCGCTGATGCATTCATGCCCGAGCTGATGGTACTCATGGCAGCGGAAAGAATAGCTGATACTATCAACCCTACTAAGCCCGTTGGTATTTTTGTAACCATAAAATGTGGCATCACTTTGTCACCATAATCAGCAGGTTGAAGTGAGGCAGCTAAGGCAGCTATTTCAGAAGGTGAAGCAGATGCTCCGAGTCGCTCACCCGCTACCTGATGCCTGACTGTTTCAATTAATTCGGGATGGATCTGGTAGTACGCAAAAAGACTCGAGCCAATGATAAAAAACAACAATGAAGCAGGGACATATAAAGCAACACAAAGCCAAACGGACCAGGAAGCTTGACTTGACGACTTTGCAGTATGATATCGCTGAATATAATTCTGATCCATTCCAAAATTGTTCAAATTAATAAAGAACCCATAAAAGAATACCACCCAAAATGTGGACTGTGTAAGATCAGGCGACAAACTTCCTAAACTAAATTTTTGGTTATTTTTACCTATATCAAATATTTCCTTTGCGCCTGAGGGCATCTCTGCAACAATTAAGTACAGTATTAGAAGTGCCCCTAAAGTCTTTATGATCCCCTGTACAACTTCCGTCCAGATAACTGCTTCCATACCGCCTAACACAGTGTATAGAACAATACAAATGCCCATGACTATCATAATAGTGGACATTGGAAATCCAATTAAAGCCTGCAAGCTTAAGGCAATTCCGAAAAAGATAGACCCCATTCTTGCCAATTGAGTAAGAAGAAAACAAATGACAGTATATGTTCTGGCCCACGGACCGAAGCGCTTTTCAAGATGGGTATACGCAGAAATTTCACCAGTACTGCGATAAAACGGAACAAAATATTTAGAAGCTATCCAGGCAGCAAATGGCATCGAAAGACTGAAAACAAAGGCATTCCAATTGCTTCCAAATGCTTTACCGGGAACACCTAAAAAGGTATTGCTGCTTAAGAAGGTAGCATAGATAGATAATCCTATGGCCCAGCCCGGTATAGTACCAGATGCACTTGTAAATTGCTTCGAATTTTTATTTTTCCTCGAAAAGTAAAAACCAACCAACACCATCGACAACAGGTAAATAAAGATGATTACGAGGTCGAAGATTGGCAGATTTTTCATTAGCTACAATTAAGGTGCATGATTTATAACCCTCAATTCACCCCTTACTTGCTATTAACAGTTTACGACTTACGATTTTCCCATCCTCAATAGGGCCATAAACCCTTTTCTATTTTTTTACCTTCTAATTTTGAGGGATCAATTTTTACGTACTTCACCTTTTGTCTTCGCCATGTATATACAATGTGAACCATGCCATCCGAAGATTGAATAACCGAGGGATAGGAATATTCGCCAATAGGAGAATTTTCAAGAACAACAGCCGCAAACCAGGTTTTACCATCGGGAGAATAAGATACATTCAACGGAGTTCGTGGGCCTCCCGCCTGGTTTCCCGGACCAAGAATGTGATTATATACTAACAGTTGTCTTCCATCCTTTAAAGTTACGGCGTCAATTCCTGAGTTATTGTTTGGTAGAGAAGTTTTGGTTAAAGGCGACCATGTATCACCTTTATCAGAAGACCATGATTCTATAATCGCTCTGTTTTCGCTGCGGGCAAGTATCTGTAATTTTCCGTCTTTGTGAATTAATATACTTGGCTGAATAGCATTGATGGTTTTGCCATCATTAATAGGTCCTACCATCTTCCATGTTTTTCCTACATCATCTGATATTTCAAAATGTACTTGCCATCCATGATCTTCCTTGCTTGAAGGTGCAATTAATCTTTGTTGATCAACCAATACAGGTTTGTTTTTTACAGGTCCAATAAACCCTTCGGGTAAAGCTTTCGCTTCCGACCAGGTAATGCCGTCGTCTATAGATGATTTCATCCATCCTTTCCATGTTGACGGGCTTGGACCTACTTTATAAAATAACAACAATTCTCCGCCGGGCACCTGGTAGAGGACAGGATTCCACGTAGGGTATCTTAGAGTCGCCGATTGGATACCATTTGCCACTGAAACGGGAGCAGTCCATTTCTTACCTTCTTTCCTGCATACATAAATCTCCACGTCCGGATTTCTTTCATGAGTACCTCCAAAGAAAGCGCAAACCAATCCTTTTGGTGTTTCTGCTATGGTTGACGCATGACACTGGGGAAAAGAAGCTATGTCATAAATAAATTCATCTTCAATTATTCCACTTTTAAAAGGGGGAGTTTGAGCTAGTAGGCCACGAACCGCAGTAAACAACAGTAGTAAAGTAAGAAATATATTTTTCATGCAAATCGTAGTAATACTTAAATTAAGATGGTTGATGGTAATATCAACTTCTGTCTGCAACAGCGGGATACTAATAGAAATTAAAAAAGAGGTATAGCCCTACCGAAATACACTTCGCTCCCATTAATTACTTCTTAATTACTTCTGCTCTTCTTCTGTCAAGGCGTCCGGCAAATTCAAATCCGGGCATTCCTTTGAAACCGCATTTTTTAATAACAAACAGAGAGCCGGCGAGAGGCTCCTTCTCTAACTGGTTAGCAGAAAGGCGAATGCTTGCTGAAGTAATATAAAGATCTTCGAAGTTCTCGCCCCCGAATGTGCAAGAGGTTACCTGTGAAACAGGAAGATCAATCTGCGATAGCTTTTTACCTGTTTCTGGATTCCAACGGGCAACTTTCCATCCTCCCCAATGAGCTATCCAAAGCATGCCTTCTTCATCTATCGTCATTCCATCGGGGAAACCTTCACTTACATCCAGAGTTATAATAATTTTTTTATTTGAGATGGCGCTGGTTAAACTATCATACTGGTAAGATACTACTTGTAATGTAGGTGAGTCGATATAATAAAATGTATTTTCATCAGGGCTCCAAGCCATACCGTTGGAAATAGTTACATTTTCAATTTTTTTCTCTATAGATAAATTCGGATGTAACGTGTATACTGAGCCTGTTGTCTCTTCCTCTGTCAAAGACATTGACCCTGCCCAAAGCCTCCCTGCCGGGTCGCACTTGCCTTCATTGAAACGATTACCAGCTATATGTTTTTCAGGATCATCAATATGAACTTTTGTTTCATTTTCCAGATCAATAAAGTAAAACCCGGTTTTTAGTGCAGCAATAACATCATTGCCCGAAAGAGCAAGAGAACCTATCATTTCACCAACCGAAGAAGTCTTAAAGATTGCAGTTTCAGGTGTGTATTGATGTATATGCCCTTGTACAATGTCTATCCATAATATTCTTTGTTTTACATAATCCCAAACCGGTCCTTCGCCGAGTATACATTTATGCTTAACAACTGGTGCAATTTCAGATATACCCATGAATAAGGCAAATGTTAAATATTTCTCCGAACTCACGGAGATTAATTGAAAAACCTTACAAGTTCTAAAAGTTTAAACACTTGTAAGGTTTTGCGTTAATGAATGACCTGAATTTATTGTCTAAACTCCACCCAAACTCCAACCCTGACGGTACTCACGTTTTACAAACTGGTTTACTTCATCCAGGTTTGTAACACGCATATTTTCGTGGTCCCATAAAAGCTTCATATTACTTCCCGGATAATCCATGCCTCTTCCGTTAGCTCTTGGCTTGGGTGTATCTGCTGCACGGATAGCGAGATTTGCCATCAGAATTGCTTCGGTTAACGGGCCGGCTAAATTAAAAGGAGAACTAAGCTCTTTTTTTCCATAACCTGCAATAGCGCCTTCAACCCACTGAGCATAATGCCCATCCGCACTTCCGGGAACCCGTGCGTATGTTTGCTTTACTTTTACCTCCTGGTTTCTTGAAAGCGGCAATAAGCGTGGATTAGCCGCATATTCGCTGGCCATCATTTTGCCTTTAGTACCCACAAATAAAATTCCACTGTTTCCATCGCCGAAAACTTCATCCGGCCCCAGTTCTTCAGGGCGTTCAGGCTTTATTCCGCCATCCATCCAATGCATGGTGACCGGCCCTTTTGTTTTGGTTCCTTTCGGGAAGGTTAATGTAGCATGGCTTGAAGGAGGAAAACTTTTAGGGAAATAACCTCTTTTACTCCAATCTGTAAAAACGCTTGTCACCGATGCCTGGCAGTCAAGGGCATATTTTAAACCTAGTACACTAAATGGCGCTTCCATCAAATGACATCCTAAATCGCCCAGAGCACCAGTGCCATAGTCAGCCCAACCACGCCAGCTAGCAGGAATTAATTTATCTACATAATCTACATAAGGAGCAGTACCTAACCAAAGATCCCAATCAAGTCCTTTTGGTACCGGCGGTTTTTCGCTTGGCCACGGAATACCCTGCGGCCATATAGGTCTGTTTGTAAATATGTATACTTTATCAACATCTCCGATAACACCTGCATCATACCATTCACGCAATTGCCTTACTCCGTCACCAGAAGATCCCTGGTTTCCCATCTGTGTGACGACTTTATACTTCTGTGCAGCTTCCGTTAATTTACGTGCTTCCCAGATATCATGTGTCATTGGCTTTTGCACATACACATGCTTTCCTCGTTGCATGGCTGCCATTGCAACAACTGCATGAGTATGGTCGGGGGTGGAGACAGAGACTGCGTCGAAGTTTTTCGACTCTTTATCAAACATCTCTCGCCAGTCTTTATAGTACTTCGCTTTAGGAAAGGCCTTGACTGTATTTTCAGCCCGGCGGTCATCAACATCACATAAATAAGCAATATCGGCTTTACCACTTTTTGCAAAGTGACTAATGTCGTCGCCGCCCTTACCCCCAACACCTACGCTTGCAATGGTAAGGCGATCGCTGGGAGCAAGAAATCCACGTCCTAGAACGTGACGGGGAACAATTACAAATCCTGCTGCACCGAGAGCAGTATTTTTAATGAAATCTCTGCGAGATTTACCTTCAGACAGATTTAATTTTTCTTCTGGCATCGTTATTAATTTAAAATGATAAGTGAGATTTTATGGTATAAATGTAGCTATGTTAAGTTTTAATTTATTGTTGCAATGGTGAAAGCTCGATTAACACAGTTATTTTGCAGGCCAATATTCAAATATTTTTTTTCTAAGAAAACTTACACTTCGCTCCAATTGATCCATGCCATCTACCCCATCTTCTATACTAATCCAACCATCAAAACCTACCCTTTTCAGCTCGGCAAAAATTGCATCATAGTCGTTTAATCCCTTACCTATTTCACCATGACTAAGTCGCTTTGCATAACCTAAAGCACCACCTTCTTCTTTTCGCAAGTCCTCTATTGTTCCCTCTTTCAAATATCTGTCACTAGCATGCATGGTCACTACGCGATGAGACACTTTTTTAAGTAGCTCTATTGGGTCTTCGCCGGCCAAATAAGTATTGCTGGGATCGTAATTTACTCCAAAGTTTGGATGATCAATACGATTAAGC
>JALYZZ010000001.1 GCA_030948675.1 Bacteroidota bacterium
AAAAGACTATTGAAAACATCGGCGATGCCACTTCCAGCATCTTTATATTTTTCATATACCTCCTGCGGAAGCGGTCCCGCAGTATACCAATAAATAAAATGGGCTAACATGATACCCAGAAGAGCAAACCCACGAAGGGAATCTACTATTGTAAGCCTTTCGGAAGTGCTGTTTACTTGCATGTCACAAATATTAAAATTGGTAACATAAAATGCAAGCGCTTTTGGTAAGAGCGGTTATATTTTAAGATTAACAGGCAAAATAGTTGTTTGACTGAATACAGAAATTCTAAACAGATTCGCGTCATTTTGCTGGATAACCGGCCTTCATCATATCCCAATAGTGATAAATATAAAATCCTTTTGTATTCGATTTAGCGACAGCGATCATAGCCTTCGCCACTACCACAGCCTTAATTCCTTTATACTTTACAAACGGCCCTACCAGCAATACCGAAACTATACTCATAACTGCTTTAGCAATTGTTTCTCCTAACCGAAATTCTTTGCGGTCACCCAACAACATGCTCGACCGAAATACATGAAAGCTTTCAAAATAACAACCTGCAATCTCCTTTTCCACCTCGCCTTTCAGGCTTAGATAAAAATTAGCGGAAGCTGTATTTGCACCAACAGCAGACACGAGAAGGTAATTAGTAAACCCAGCCTCTCTACCAAATCGCGCGGCATTAACAGGGATGTCAATGTCTATTTTTTTATATTCAGCCTTATCGCCTTTGACCTTTGAATTAGTTGTACCGATACAACAAAAAATACAATCGCCCCTGCCTAGCCGGCTTCTATATTGGTCAGGGTCTTGAAAATTTACCACCTCCACTTCAAGCTTCGGATGCGATAATTCTACCGGCCTTCTGACAAGTATTCTTACTTTTGAAAAAGCCGAATCGGCTAATAATTGTTGTACCAGTTGCTGACCAATAAGGCCGGTAGCACCAAGAACTACAGCAGTAAGTGATTGCATATTAAATATTTTAAACGACTACATGCAAATTGAACAAAATATTTCACTTAAGCCGTTTAACACTTTCGGTATTGATGTTGTTGCAAAACATTTTGTCAGGTTTACTTCACTACAAGATCTCTACGATCTCTTAGAAATAAAGCAGTTTAAAAAGGATGAATCGCTTTTAACTATTGGTGGAGGAAGCAACATTTTACTAACTCGCAACTATAACGGGTTGGTAGCCAAAAATGAAATGCTCGGGACAGAAGTAATACACAAGGATGAACAGCACGTGTACGTACGTGTTGCAGCAGGAGAAAACTGGCACCAATTTGTTTTGTATTGCATCAACAACAACTTTGCCGGAGTAGAAAATCTAAGCCTCATTCCTGGAAATGTAGGAGCAAGTCCTATGCAGAATATAGGGGCATACGGAGTTGAAATTAAAGATGTCTTTCATGAATTGGAAGCAGTTAATATTAATGAAAAAAGGCTCGAAATTTTTACTGCAGACCAATGTGAATTTGGGTACCGCGAAAGTATCTTTAAAAGAAAATACAAAGGGCTGTTTATAATTACCTCCGTTACTTTTAGATTGAAGAAAAAGCCAGACTTCAACGTTGGCTACGGCGCCATACAACAAGAGCTTGAACGACTAAACATAAAAGAGTTATCAATTGTCGCAATATCACAAGCAGTCATCAATATTAGGCGAAGCAAACTCCCTGATCCGGATGAAATTGGCAATGCAGGAAGTTTTTTTAAGAATCCTGCTATACCTCAGCAACAATTTGAAGAACTGAAAAAAACCTTTCCGCAAATTGTCGGTTACGCGGCTGGCGGCAACGAAATAAAGGTAGCTGCAGGATGGCTGATAGAACAATGTGGATGGAAGGGTTACAGAAAAGGAGATGCAGGTTGCTATGCAAAACAAGCGCTGGTACTTGTAAACTATGGAAGGGCAAAAGGCAGCGAATTATTTGAGTTGTCAACAGAGATTATAAAAAGTGTGGAGACTAAATTTGGCATCAAGCTGGAAAGAGAAGTGAATATTTTGTAGTTTAGGATAAATGTTGATACTTTACAAGCTTCTAACCAAACTAACAAACCTGATGAAAACATCTGCACTAACCCTTGCGCTTTCTCTTTTCTCGATTGCAAGTTTTGCACAAAAAGACACCGTTAGACTAAAAAGAACTCCTTTTGAAAACAAAGCAATTGTTACTGACCGGCCACCGCAGGCAGTATATTTTTTATTAGGAGGATCTGGGCCTGCACTTTCAGTAAATTACGACAGACGTTTTGGAAAACGCGTAAACGGTGCGGGTTTTGCCGCCGGCCTTGGTTTTGTTGGCGGCACTGGAATATCTGTTTTTTCGATACCCGTTTCTTTAAATTATTTATTTGGAAGAAAGTCTGATTTTATAGAAGTAGCAGCGGGAACAACATTTATTACAAGCTCTGTTGATAATTTGTTTGAAGAATCAACCAGCAAAGGAAGTGGATTTTTTTATCATGTGAATGGGGGCTACAGGCATCAACCTGCCGCAGGTGGGTTCTTTTTTAGAGGAGGGATAAGCCCACTTTTTTTTGGAGGCGGTTACATCACTTCCTACTACATCGGTTTCGGTTATAACTTTTAGAAACAACATAAAGGCTGCCTTTAAACGACAGCCTTTATGTTTATTACTTCCAACGTCTACTCTATTATTTGAAATCATCCTCTGTTAAGTCATCTTCAAAATTCATTGCTCCAAAATTCATCATGCTTCCCACCAGATCTTTAAATTCGATTTTGCCATCAAGCATTTTTTTACTGATTAAAGAATAACTGGCAAGACCATGCAACACAAACTCCATTAGTAAAGCGTTTTCTTTATCATTAGATTGGGGATAATATTTCTTCACGAAGGCGTGCAGCCCGTCGACCTTGTACAAAGCATTAAACTTATTGGCATCGTTACTATCCAGCAAAAGATCTAAATGATTGCCGCCATCAAACCACCGGATGATGGCCTTGTACGGGTTCTCATCTTCCACTTTAACCTGCTGACTTGCTTTGCCTGTGCTGCGCTTCTTTTTACTTGCCTCCGGATTAGGGAAATAAAGTACAAACTGAGACCGAATAGCTTTCTCTAACAGGTTCACCGCCACCTGGTACGGCCCTTCTTGCTCACCTTCGTATACTAACTCGATCTTTCCGGTTATCGAAGGTATAATACCGACCAGATCGCTAATCCACACCTGGGTTTGCTTCTCATTATGGATGATCGCGCGGCGTTCTGCGCTACTTATTGCATTCTCATAAGCTGCTATTGTAAGCCTGGCACTTACGCCACTTTTCTTGTCGACATACTCATTATTGCGCGCTTCAAAAGCAACCTGCTCTATCAAACGCTTTACCAGGTCGCTAATGTTTATCCTTTTTGTTTGCTCGTCCAGAACATCTGCTTCCTGTTCGGTAATTTCAAGTGAAGTCTCAATAGTTTTGGGATAATGAGTCAGTATCTGGCTTTCAATCCGGTCCTTCAACGGTGTAACAATGCTGCCGCGGTTGGTATAGTCTTCAGGATTGGCAGTAAAAACAAACAAAATATCCAGGGGCATCCTCAGCTTAAAACCTCTTATTTGTATATCGCCTTCCTGTAAAATATTAAAGAGTGCCACCTGTATTCTTGCCTGCAAATCGGGTAGTTCATTTATTACAAAAATACTGCGATTACTACGGGGGATAATGCCATAGTGAATAACCATTTCATCAGCAAAACTGAGTTTTAAGTTCGCCGCTTTTATTGGGTCTATATCACCGATCAGATC
>JALYZZ010000547.1 GCA_030948675.1 Bacteroidota bacterium
GATATTATTAGTTCTATTCGTAGTCTTCTTGTTAATGCAACGAACAAAAATTCTAAAAATAACTCTTGATTCCTACAACACCTCTACCTGGTTCCTCAGCAAATCTTCAAACACATCAGCCTTCCTGATCAATTTTGCTTCGCCGTTTTTAACTAAAACCTCGGCAGGCTTTAGTCGGGAGTTGAAATTGCTTGACATTTCAAAACCATAAGCCCCACCATTGTAAAACACCAAAAAATCTCCCTCACGTACTTCGTTCAGTTTACGATCCCAGGCGAAGGTATCGGTCTCGCAAATGTTGCCCACAACCGTATAAATTCTTTCAGCGCCTTTAGGATTTGTAATGTTGTCAATACGATGAAAGGCTTCATAAAACATGGGGCGGATGAGATGATTAAAGCCGCTGTTTACGCCTGCAAATACCGTTGCAGTAGTTTGCTTGACCACGTTAGCCTTTACAATGAAATAACCAGCCTCACTTACCAGGTATTTGCCTGGTTCGAACCATATCTGCAGCTTTGTGCCCGTTTCTTTCTCGTAATCAGCAAATGCTTCGGCAACTTTTGCACCCAACTGGTCAACGTCTGTCTCGGGGTCGCCTTGTTGGTAGGGAACTTTAAAACCACTACCCAAATCAATAAATTCCAGGTGCTGAAAATGCCTCGCCATTTCAAACATTACATTAAGGCCTTCGATAAAAACATTTACATCTTTTATCTCACTACCCGTATGCATGTGAAGGCCAATGACATTTAGATTAGTCGTCTTTACAATCCGTTCAATATGTCTTAACTGATGAATAGAAATGCCGAACTTGCTATCCACATGACCTGTAGAAATTTTATAATTTCCTCCGGCCATAATATGGGGGTTAAGGCGAATGCAGACGGGATATGAATTTCCGTAGCGGTTACCGAACTGTTCCAAAATAGAAATGTTATCAATGTTTAGATTAACTCCAAGTTCTTTACCCGCTTCTATCTCATCAAAATCTACACAGTTGGGCGTAAATAAAATGTCTTTCGCCTTGAAACCCGCCCTCAAACCAAGTTTTACTTCATTAATGCTCACGCAATCCAGAGAAGCGCCGATTTGTTTCATCCACTTTAATATGTTGATATTGGTAAGCGCCTTGCATGCATAGAAAAACTTAGAATCCGAGTTTTTAAAAGCTTCTTTCAGCTTATTAAATTGCTCTTCGATTTTTTCTGCATGGTAAACATATACGGGGGTACCGAATTCGTTGGCAATATTTATTAATTGCCTGGTAGATAATCTTGTCGACATAGTGTCAAAAGTAATTTGAAAAGGTGTGAGATGAGGTGTGAAGGAGAAAAAATGTTAGTCTTCCGGTTTTATTTCATCAGAAGACTCGCCGGTCTTTTTATCATCCCCTTTATCTACAGCACTGTTGTCTTCCTTTATCTCATCTGTATCGGCAAAGGGGTTGTGGGTACTTCCTTCTTCATTGGCAGCACTATGCAATGGTTTCTCAATCAGTTCGCCGGTATCTGCGACAATAAGGGTCGTGTTAATCGTCTCACTAATGTCGTGTTGTTTAGCTACTTCTTCACTTGAATTAGATTCAATTTCTGCATCCTCTTCAACATGGTTATTAACTGCATCATTAATAAGTGTTCCCTGCACAGACTGCTCGGCAAGTACTTCTTTTATTTTTGGCTGATCATCGGTAGAGTTGATGCCAAAGTAATCCATAAATGATTTGGAAGTAGAATACACCAAAGGTTTTCCCGGAAGCTCCTCATTTCTACCGGAAATCATGATGAGTTCCTTTTCAAGTAATTTCTGAACTGAATAATCGCTGTTGACTCCACGTATTGCCTCCACCTCGCCTTTTGTAATTGGTTGTTTGTACGCAATGATTGCTAAAGTTTCTAAGGCAGCATTAGACAGCTTTTTTAAAAACTTCTCTCCATTCAACAACGCAACAGTTTTATAGAAAGCTTTTCTGGTCAAAAACTGAAATCCTCCCCCACTCTCTTTTACTTCAAATGGATAAAACTCTGCACTGTACTTTTCACAGATTCCTTCTATTGCTGCCTCTATTTGGTCAAGAGATATTCTTTCTTCCATAAAACCAAAAGCATTGTTGATCAGTTCAACAATATCTAATGCTGTCAGCGGTTTGTCGCTAGCAAAGATTAAGGCCTCGATATGTGGAATAATTGCAGATAGTTCCATGGGGAGAAAAGTCATTTGGTGCCAACAATTGAATCGGACGATTTATCAGAATTTATGATATTTCTTACAACAGAAATGGTGTAGTCAAGATATTCTTTTCCAGGGAGTATGAATGGTTCAATTTCTTCCGGTTCCGTTATCATAAAATCTGAGTAGTCATCGTCAATCCTTTCATTCATAAGCTTGTTAAAAAATGATGCAAAGCTTGGATTAAACATCCCTGTGGTTACAAATTTTTGATGGAGAAGAGTAGAAACCCAACTATGAGTTTTCGGAACAGAATCCTGCGTTAAAAGAAGAGCTTTTGTAGCGTGAAAGCAACTGTAGTACAGCCGGTTAATTACCGTATTATAAAACCCATTTCGCAACTGAAAATCTACTTCATCCATTAATGCTTTCGCCTTCTTCAACTTTAATTCTATAGCAGCTTCAACCCGGCTCATAACAGCAAATATTGATCACCTATACCTTTCTGCAAAGAATAATAAGCAGGATGATTTTCCCATTCGTCGTATGTAGCTAATACGAAACTAAACACTGAACCAATAGAAAGGCTTAACGGAAAAAGCTTATCATGAATGGACCATTTTAATGATTTTGGATATTTTGCCTTTGTTAAAATCAAAATATCCCAATCACTTTCCTCATGAGAAGTATTAGCCGCTCTGCTGCCAAACAGATACACCGTCGAATCAGGAACTTCTTTCGTCACGGTAGCTTTAATTGTCGACAATATTTCATTTTGGTGTAGCATCACAACTTATGTTATTTTTTTCACCGCAATACCCTGGCATATCAGTAATTTGTTGCCTTACCCATTCAGCGCAGCCGCGCCACTTACTATTTCGGTAAGTTCCGTTG
>JALYZZ010000076.1 GCA_030948675.1 Bacteroidota bacterium
ATGCAGCAGTAAAAATCATTTTTGTAAGCAACAAAGATTTACTCGCTAAAGTCTTGATTGTGGCAGAAAAAGTTCCATCGCTGCAAGATATCTACACGTTTGATGAAGTGGCAGGAGCACAAAGCTGGAAGACCTTACTTGCAAATGAAAGTGAAGCGTTACAAAAAGTAACGGATCAGAAGCGGAAGATTTCGCCAAAACAGGTGGCTACAATTATATATACATCTGGCACCACCGGTACTCCAAAGGGTGTAATGCTAAGCCACGAAAACATTTACACCAACGTACAATTTAGCCGCCAAAGTTTTCCTTTTCCTGATGCACCGCAGCAGAAAGTACTCAGCTTCCTGCCTTTGAATCACATCTTTGAAAAGATGGCAACCTACATCTTCCTGTATAGTGGCATTAGCATTTATTATGCGGAGAGCCTCGATACAATTGCAGATAATTTAAGGGAAATAAAGCCTGATGGATTTACCACCGTTCCACGGTTACTAGAAAAAGTGTTTGAGAAAATAATGGCTAAAGGAAATGAGCTAACCGGTGCAAAGCGAAAGCTGTTTTTTTGGGCAGTTGGGCTAGCCGAAAAGTATGACAATCACAAGGGCGGAGGGCTTTGGTACAATACTCAGTTAGCCCTTGCTAATAAACTGGTTTTTACAAAGTGGAGAGCTGCGCTTGGGGGCAATGTATCTTTCGTAGTGACAGGAGGAGCAGCTTGTCAGGTAATGCTTTTGAGAATATTTACGGCGGCAAAAATTCCAGTATATGAAGGTTATGGTCCAACTGAAAATAGCCCTGTAATAAGTGTTAACAGAAAAATTCCTAATACCGACACCAGGTTTGGAACAGTTGGTCCTCCTATCGAGGGTATTGAAGTAAAGCTTGCAGAGGATGGGGAAATATTAGTTAAAGGCCCGACTGTGATGATAGGATATTATAAACGTCCCGACCTGACTGCTGAAGTGTTGATAGATGGATGGCTGCATACTGGTGACATAGGAGTGTGGGACTCTGGACGGTACTTAAAAATTATCGACAGAAAAAAAGAGCTGTTTAAAACAAGCGGAGGTAAGTACGTAGCACCGCAGCCAATAGAAAACAAACTAAAGGAAAGCACGTATGTAGAACAGGTGATGGTTGTGGGCTCAGGGTATAAGTTTGTAGGAGCCCTGATTGTTCCATCCTTTATGATGCTTCGTGAATGGATGCGAGACAATAATATTCCTTTTACCAATAACAACGATGCGGTTGAAAATCCAAAGGTGATAGAATTATTTAACGGATTAGTTGACAGTTTCAACAAATACTTTAATCATGTAGAGCAAATAAAAAAATTTGAACTGTTGCCGAATGAATGGGGAGTAGAAACGGGTGAAATGACACCTACCATGAAACTGAAAAGAAAAGTTGTTTTGGAAAAGTACCAGCCGGCAGTAGACAAAATTTATGCTTGAGAAATGACTACAATCCTCCTAAACACAGATATTTCACTTCGAGATATTCCTCAATTCCATATTTACTGCCTTCCCGTCCAATACCGCTTTCTTTCATTCCGCCGAACGGAGCCTCGGCAGTAGAAACAATACCTTCATTGATACCGATAATACCATAGTCGAGGGCTTCAGACACTCTCCACGCTCTTGCAAGATTTTGTGTAAAAAAGTAAGATGCAAGACCGTACTCTGTATTATTAGCCAGTTCGATTGCCTCTTGTTCGGTAGCAAACTTAAAGATGGGTGAAACAGGGCCAAAAACTTCCTCTTTGCTAACTGCCATTTCCGCACTACATCCTTCAATAACAGTGGGTTCAAAGAATAATTTACCAGCGGTGTGTTCGTGTCCGCCAACTGTTACTGTTGCACCTTTCTCGATTGCATCTTTCAGTAGCCGGTTTATTTTTTTAACAGCTTGTTCATCTATTAGCGGTCCTATGTCAACTCCCGTCGTCGCTCCATTTCCAATCTTTAACGATGTAACCGAGGCCTTGTATTTCTCCATAAACGCATCATAAATACCTTGCTGCACATATAACCGGTTAGCACAAACACAGGTCTGCCCTGCGTTGCGGTATTTACTTGCTATCGCACCCTTTACTGCCAGGTCGAGATCGGCATCATCAAATACAATAAGCGGAGCGTTTCCACCAAGTTCCAGCGACACTTTTTTTACGGTAGATGCGCATTGTTGCATCAGCATCTTTCCAACTTTAGTAGAGCCCGTAAACGAAAATTTTTGTACCAACGCACTTTCCGTCATTACCTTACCAATTGTTGACGCATTAGTTGAAGTAACAATATTGATTACTCCTTCAGGGAACCCCGCCTCTTTAGCTAGGTAGGCCAGTGCCAGGGCAGATAGCGGTGTCTGAGCGGCAGGTTTTAAAACCACAGTGCAGCCGGCGGCTATCGCAGGAGAAATTTTTCTTGTAATCATAGAAACCGGGAAATTCCACGGAGTAATGGCAGCAACCACACCTATTGGTTGCTTAATGGTAATAATTCGGCGGTCATTTAAAGGGGTGGGTATCACGTCACCGTACACACGCCGGGCTTCTTCTGCAAACCACTCTATAAAGGAAGATCCATACAGTATTTCCCCTTTGGCTTCCGTTAGCGGTTTTCCTTGCTCAGTTGTCATTATTATGGCCAGATCATCAGCGTTATCGTTTATAAGGGTAAACCATCTTCGCATAATTGCTGCCCGTTCCTTCGCAGTCTTTTTTCTCCATAATGGAAATGCTTTTGACGCTGCCGCTATTGCTTGTTCGGTTTCTGTTGCACCGCAATCGGCCACTGTAGTTATTACCTCCGCTGTTGCCGGATTAGTGACCTCAAACGTTCGTAAGTCTAATGCATCTGCCCATGTTCCGTTTATGAAGGATTTTGTTTGCAACAAATCCTCTTTTTTCAACTGCATAGCTGCTTTTATTTATGTTGTATTAATTATTCAGAAAGAATAGTGCCGCAGGTCTTGCAATCCTTTCTACCAGCAGTGCCTATTCAATTCGAACAATTTCTATTTAGTCTTTTGCTAAATGATAGAAGCACTTAAAGGAGTTAAAAAGAAAGTTTTGTGGAGACCATTCCTCAAACTATTTAAACAAAATGATTTAAAAGCTTTTTAACTACTTCTACATCAATGATTTAAAAACAGGTACGGTTTTTCGTTTTTTTTAAAAAGGGAGAATAACAATTATGTCTGCAGTTCAGGAAGTTGACCAGATCGCTTTAATACCTAAAAGAAGGATGCGATCGTTATTAAAAGACCCGGTTAAAACAGCGGAAGCGGTAAACCTGGTGTATATGAATGATACCAAACCCGGTATTACCAGGGTTAAGGTAGATAATGGCTTCGAGTACTACTATGAAGGAAAAAAGGTAACCAATGATGAAACGTTATTGAGAATAAAGCATCTGGTTATTCCGCCGGCCTGGGAAAACGTTTGGATTTGCCCAATCGAAAATGGGCATTTACAGGTCACGGGAATAGATACTAAAAACCGGAAGCAGTATAAGTATCATGCTTCATGGAACGCACTGCGTAACCACACTAAATTTTACAGGCTTTATCAATTTGGCACTGTTATTCCTTCTCTAAGGCTTCAAATGGAAAAAGACTTATCACTTCCTGGTTTACCTCTGCAAAAAGTACTGGCAA
>JALYZZ010000081.1 GCA_030948675.1 Bacteroidota bacterium
AACCTATCCAGGGAGAAGCAGGGGTCGTGCTGCCTGCTAACGGCTATTTAAAAGGGGTTAGAGCATTATGCGACGAGTACAACGTACTTTTTATAGCAGATGAAATTCAAACAGGTTTGTGCCGGACCGGAAAAATGCTGGCATGTGATCACGAAAATGTGAGACCAGATATATTAATACTGGGCAAAGCACTAAGTGGAGGCGTGTTGCCAGTGTCAGCAGTACTTGCTGATGATTACATCATGCTAAACTTAAAACCGGGAGAGCACGGCTCAACGTATGGCGGGAACCCGCTCGCCTGCGCTGTTGCTATGGAAGCGTTGCAGGTATTGAAGGACGAAAATATGGCAGAAAACGCTGAGAACATGGGAAGGCTTTTAAGGAAAGAACTTCAACAAATTGCGTCTCCCTTAATACAAAATGTACGCGGAAGAGGTCTGCTAAATGCTATTGTTGTTAATCATAATAACCCGGATGCCGCCTGGCATTTATGCATAGAACTAATGAAAAACGGGTTGCTTGCAAAACCCACTCATGGTGATAAAATAAGGTTTGCGCCGCCTTTAAATATTACAAAAGAACAAATTAAAGAATGCGTCGGTATTATAAAACAATCGTTACAAATTCTTGCATGATAAGTCGCTGTAGCAGTGCAACGTACCCCCTTTTGCAACACTTTTTTACCACAACAATACCAAATGCACGACCATCATTCGCACGAACAGCATTCTAAAAGTTCTGATGTTTTAAAAGATATTGTTATTGGCATGAGTGACGGATTGACTGTTCCTTTTGCACTGGCCGCGGGTCTCAGCGGTGCCGTCGATAATACAAGTCTAATTATTATTGCTGGCCTGGCTGAGGTGGCAGCAGGCTCTATTGCAATGGGCCTTGGCGGTTATCTTGCCGGACAGACAGAAGTAGACCATTATAATGCAGAACTAAAACGAGAATATAACGAGGTAGCACACATGCCGGAAAAGGAAAAAGAAGAAGTGAGGGAGTTTTTTGAAGGGCTTGGACTTAGTCCTGAAGTACAGGAAAAAGCAGTATACGAGCTTACAAAGGATAAAGATGTTTGGGTAACTTTTATGATGAAACATGAATTGGGACTTGAGCAGCCGGACGAAAAAAGAGCGCGAAAAAGTGCATTTAACATTGCAGTTTCTTATATCATCGGTGGACTCGTTCCACTGCTGCCTTACTTTTTTGTTGCAAATACCCTGGAGGGATTAAAAATATCCGCAGTAGTAACCCTTATAAGCCTGTTCGCGTTTGGCTACTACAAGTCTAAAATGACAGGTATAGCACCAGTAACAGGCGGAATAAAAGTGTTGTTTACCGGAGCGCTGGCTGCAAGCGCAGCTTTCATAATTGCGAGGTTAATTCAAGCACGTTGAGCTTCCGACTAATCCTTTAGTTCTATTTTAGGAAGTGTGGCCATTATTATAATCACTATTGACAGCAGCAAAATAGCAAATATACCAAATCGCTTTTGAGGGCACTCGCCATAATCGCAGTGAGTAATCAGTAAAAAATTTCTGATGGCCCAGGCAAAATTAAACGCACCTATAAAAAGATTGGTTCGCTTAGCCCATATTGCAGGAATGAGAAAAAAAACGATAGAAAGTACCGAAAATGCTATGTGTAAAATACCAGGCTTTCCATAGTTAGTACGCTCGGCTTTAAGACCGGTAATAACTGTATCAATAGATTCAATATAAACCCAGGGTATAAAACAAGAGCCTATCAGTAAAAGGGCGGCGATTATGCCAATATAATTTGAGTTCTTCATATCATTATTCAACGAATTGCTTCTTATACACGTTCAATAAGTCTGTTCAACCGCACGGTTGAACATTTGTTTGCTGAAAAGTATATTTTTCATGATTTCTACCCGATTTACCAAGGCCTCAAAAAGCTCTCCTAATAGCCTTGATAAATACAAGTTGAATTGGTTTAATGTTACCTGGCATTTTATCTATAAATTTCGGGCCTAAACTACTGCATGCGCACTAAAACGAAACTGACCATTTTTGACTTCACGATGATTGTCATAAGCCTTGTAATTGGAATGGGCATTTTTAGAACGCCTGCAAATGTAGCAGGGGCGGTGCCTACTCCGTTTGTATTTTTTGTTGTGTGGCTAGCAGGGGGTCTTGTAGCATTGTGTGGTGCGCTTACATACGCAGAAATCGGATCGCGCTT
Source organism: Bacteroidota bacterium (assembly GCA_030948675.1). GTDB lineage: Bacteria > Bacteroidota > Bacteroidia > Chitinophagales > Chitinophagaceae > Segetibacter. Next base: position 2,209 of record JALYZZ010000081.1, read on the forward strand.
TCCCGTTACTGGGGCTTATTATAAAATTTTTTCTTATTGCTATCACCCTTCCATTGCTTTTGCCATCAACTGTATCATTCTGGTATCCAACGCAGCATCGTTAGCAGGTGTAGCGCTAATAGGTGCGGAGTACATTACAAAGGTTGTTGCCCCTTCAGCAACCAATGTGCAGTTCATACAAATAACGATCGCTATATTTTCAATTGCAGTCTTTTACGGCGTTAATCTTATGGGTTTAAAAATGAGCGCAAAAGCGCAAAACGTACTCACAATCATAAAAATATTGATGATCTTATTACTAGTGGCTCCTTTGTTTTTTGTAACGCCTTCGGCCAGTTTTATACCCGATACTTTGTTACACGTGAGCCCTGCTGTTACCGAATACATTAAAGCGTTTGGAATTGGACTAGTAGCCGTTTCTTTTACTTATGGCGGATACCAGCAAACAATCAATTTTGGCGCTGATGTCGAAAATCCGCGTAAAAATATTCCACGAGGAATCTTCATTGGAATTTTTGTAATCATTACCCTTTACC
>JALYZZ010000085.1 GCA_030948675.1 Bacteroidota bacterium
TGTATGCGCAGCGCAAACAATGGCAGGTTGGAGAAATACATGTGAAGGTCGACTTGGTTAAAGAGGAAGGTATTGGTGGTTCAACCCATTCTTTTTTATGCCAATTATCTTTTACTGGCAATATTACAGAAGCGCAACAAGAACGGCTGCTGCAAATAGATAAAGCTTGTCCTGTTTCAAAACTATTAGCCAAAGGGGCGATGGTAACAAGTGTGATGAAGTAAAAAATCTGTACAAAACCTTTTATTTATTTCCTAATTCTTATGTGTAGGTAAAAAGTTATTTGCTAATTTGTTTGCTTAATTCACCTGAGCCCATGAGCAACCAAATTACGGAACTGGAAAAAGAGTTTGAACTAGAAAGGCTCATTTTATTTAGTGATGCCGTGTTTGCAATCGCCATCACTTTATTAATTATTGAAATCAAATTTCCTGACGTTCGTAAAGGCTTTTCTAATGCTGAATTACTGACCGCATTTGGGCCAACTATTATCGGTTTTTTAGCATTTATGCTTAGCTTTTTCTTTATTGGTCTTCTTTGGTCGAGGCATTTAAACATCTTTAAATACTTGCGTACATATGATAACGGGGTAATTTTTTACAACCTGCTTTTTCTTTTTTTCGTTGTATGTTTTCCATTCTCAGCGTCAGGATTGGAACACTTGCGACCCAACTTTTTTTTACCAATTTTCATTTATACCATCAATATTGGATTTGTTTTTTTATCTCAGTACTTGCTCTGCAATTATATTTTTAAGAGTAAAAAACACTTGAGTAAGCCAGGCTTTGAACCTGAAAAAAAGTACATCTTGCTAAAAAGCAAGTACCTGGCGTTCGCTCTTTGTTCGGTATTGTCGGTCGTTTTAATATTGTCTTTTATTTTTCCGGAAGTAAAGTACATACCTATAGTTGGCTTGTACACAATAGCAATCGTATTAAACGTAATAAGAAGGAGGGTCAGAAAATATAAACCTGCCGCCGGAGAAGCAACGCTATTTTAAAAGAGCGTTTAATTTGTATGTTTTTCTCTACGATAATATTTTGTTTCGTTTTTATAAGTTTCGCCGTAGCCCATCTTTTTAGCCAAAGCATTGACAAAAACAGTTTCATAATAATGGCTGATTAAACTCCCACCGGTATTCTTAATCAATAATAGGAGCAAATCATTTACCTGGTAAAGTAGTGGCAGGAAATTTTAATGAACTAGTTTAATCAGCTTTAATACTTATGCAACAACAAAAATTTGTTTTCTTCTTTGCGGAGTATAAGTAAACTACTGCTACAAAGGTTAATATCATCAAAAACAACAAGAATGTTTCGAAAAATATCGATTTCAGTTTTTTTTATTACAATCCTGCATACAGGCTTTTCGCAACTACAGTGGCAACTGAGTAAAGATCAAAACGGCATTAAGGTTTATACTGCCAAAGAAGCATCTTCAAAGTTTAAAGAAATTAAAGTTGAAGCCACATTAGAAGGCACTATACAAAAACTGGAAAATATTCTGATTAATGTTGGCAAAACCAAAGGGTGGGTTTATGGCACGAAAGACTCCTACATTATAAAGAAAATAAGCCCAAACGAAATTTTATACTATTCTGAGACCTCGTTGCCCTGGCCGGTTAGCAACAGAGACATTCCAATTAAAATGGTTTTGACTCCGGATGCAAGGAATAATACTCTAAAAGTAGTCGCGACCGGAATACCCGATGCTATTCCTGAAAAGAAAGGCATTGTTCGCCTACCTTATTTTAATGCAACATGGGATGTTAAATCAGAAGGGAAAAATAAACTAAATATTACTTATTTATTAAAAATGGATCCAGGGGGCAGTGTACCTGCAGGAGTAACGAATTTGTTTGTATCAAAGGGCCCATTTGAGACTTTTAATAATTTAAGTGAATTGTTGAAACAATAAACGAATGCATACTTCGCCAGTTCGTCTATAACAAAATACATCAGCCTCTTTATCGGGGGCAATATATGCTTTAATACAAGTAGCTGTCTGCAGGTTGTTCACCAGTTTAAGTTACACTTAGAATGGTATAGGTAGTTCCATTAACCGTTACGCTTTCTGCTGTTTTTCGTCCGATTAGCTTGCTTCCTAACGGAGACACGGCTGATACTGCAATTACCTTTACTCCTTCAACCATAATCCTCCCCAATCCGATACACATAAAAAACAAGCCTTTATCTGTTTTTACCAGGCTGCCAATTATAACTTGAGCGCTGGGTAAGTAGCGGTCAATTTTCTCGAAAATTGCTTTTTGTTGCAATACTTCTTTAAGTTGCTTCCTTACATTGTCCTGCTGTATCTGTAGCATCGCTCTCCCGGTTTCATACTTATCTCCCGCAGAACTTTTGGTTTCGTTGTTTGTACTTATTATCAAATCCTGCAACGATTGTTGAAGAAAAAGGAGCTTACTATTTACCACCTGCTGACAGAGTGCGAATGTTTTTTGTTTGAATGTTTTTTGTGATTTTTCTGCCACGAGGATGGGAGGATTATTGTTATGTTGAAATGAAAGCAGAACTGTGGTTTTATTTTAATACAAGAGGTAATACTTATCTAAATGACGGTTTTAGTTTCAACTCTATAGCTTTCACAATCATCGTTTCAATTTGCCAGGTTACAACAAGTAACAGTAATAAAAAGCATAAGATTTAAAGGTAATTTTTCGAAGTGAATTATCCTTGAAAGAAACAATCGTTTTTGAGTTAATTTATTGAGCCTTTTTAGCGTCTGGAATGTAATTTAAAAGAGCAATGCATTACGAAGAAGCAGCAAGCCGAATGCAACTAACTTATTTACAAAGGATAGTTATCGCTAATTATGACGATTCATTTTCTCACCTTTGTTATAACAGCAAACAGTAAGTATGACAAAATCGATTTTTATAGCAACAACAGAACCGTATAGTGGTAAGTCTGTTGTTGCTATTGGTTTATTAAATATGTTATTGGGCAAAACCAGGCGCATAGGATATTTCAAACCGATCATAAACATAAATCCTCTTGACGGAAAGGACTCTCATATAGAAACAGCCATTTCATATTTTAATCTCGACATTCTTTACGATGATAGCTATGCCTATACCCGTACCCAGGCCTTGAGCCAGATGGAAAATGAGAGCCAGGGCAGTATGATGAATACGATTATCCGCAAGTACAAAAAAATAGAGGAAGAATATGACTTTACGGTGATAGAGGGAAGTGACTTTATCGGGGAAGGAACTGCTTTTGAATTTGAGTTGAACTTATCTATCGCTAAAAATTTAGGTTCACCCGTCATTGTGGTAAGTTCAGGAGATAATAAAACTACTCCTGAGATCGTCAGTGCCGTCTTAAACGTGTTGCGCAATTTTCAATCAAGGGAAGTGCAGGTACTGGCGGTGGTTGTAAATAAAGTAAAGCAGGAACAAGCCGACGATGTGCGCCAACTCCTGCACACCTCGTTTACTGATGGAACGATGCTGGCAGTTATCCCTGAAAACAAGTCGCTTGCCAGCCCCAGCATGAAGGAGATTTTAGAAAACCTCGACGGCGAGCTGTTAATAGGCGGAGAACGATTGAATAACGAGGTAGATAACTTTGTTATTGGCGCTATGAACGTGCCTAATTTTTTAAATTACTTAAAAGAGAATGTTCTCATCATTACTCCCGGTGATCGGGGAGACATGGTTATAGCTGCCATACAAGCAAACTTGTCGGCCAGCTATCCTAAAGTAGCCGGAAT
>JALYZZ010000100.1 GCA_030948675.1 Bacteroidota bacterium
TCTATAACTGTGCTACATGCCGCTTATACTTCTTAAATTCCGCATCTATTGCCCTGATAACTTCGCAAACTTTAAATGATGTTACAACAAAAGGAAGATGTCATTAATAGTATATCACGAGCAATAAATTATCTTGGCTCGCGTCAATTTCACAACGGGCAGTTTGCTTCATACACAGCGATAGACGAACCGATGCACCAATATTGCCAGCCGGATCTTAATGTCTTTACCACTTCAATTATTGGCGGATGTTTATTGCCTTTAAAAGACAATGAAGTTGTAAAAAAAATCCTTCAAAAAACCTCATCCTTCCTTGGCAAAGAAATGTCTCCTGAAGGATTGTGGCCGCATTTCAGTTCCCGAAGCAACCTGCATATTTACTCCTCCTTTGATCTGGATGATACTGCATGTGCCTCGCACCTGTTGTCTTCTTTAGGCAATAACGAAATCCGCAGCCGAAATACTAAGTTGATGCTTGCCAACAGAAATAACCATTATCTATATTATTCCTGGTTTTTATTCAGGTTTCGTTTTGTCTGGAACTACAGTTACATGAAACTCCTCGCCAAAACGCTATTACAGCCGAAAAAATACTTGTTGATTTATGTCACAGAAGCAAGTTTGAATGATGTTGATGCAGTAGTTAATGCAAACTTTTTGTACTACCTCGGGGAGAGAGCTGAAACAAAAAAGATAATTGAAATGATTGTGAAGGTGATCGAAGAAAATACGGAATTGGAATGTGATAAATGGTACAAAAATATTTTCACTATTTACTATTTTTTCTCAAGATGTTGCAACCTTAAAATTGAATCTTTGGATCAAATTAAAAACCCCATCATTCAACGGATTTTACATCTACAAAACACTGACGGAAGTTTTGGAGAAAGCAGCCTCGATACAGCTTTGGCAATTTCCTCCCTGCTACACGTCGGATATGCTGAAAAAAAACTAAGTACTGCCATACAGGCCCTCTTGACGCACCAGGAGGCGGATGGAAAATGGAAACGGTACGGCTTTTATTTCGGTGGTCCTAAAAAATTGATATGCTTTGGCTCGGAGGAGTTAACTACAGCAGTTTGCATTGAGGCGCTGCATAAATACCAAAGTAGCTAATTGCATGGTACGAATGGTTGGAATATAAAATTAAAAAAGATCCCGTCAAGATTTTGAGACAATTCATACCTGGTTGAAATGCTTCGTCCTAAAAGCGTTAGCCAAATATTTACCGACCACAACTGAAGTTGAATGTTGAACCAATATAAAAGTTTTATTCTAATGTTCAATAGCGTTTCTTCAAGGTCAGCTATTCATGTTTCCTAAACTAAAATAGAATAAAGGCCGGGCTCGATTTTTTCATTAAATATTTACAGAATTCGTATTTTCAATGCAGCAGTAGAGCAGCTTAAACTGAAGTTTTGGCACAATCATTACCCACTTTTATTTTTTAAAAGAGTGTAAACGATTTTGCAATAAACAGCAGTATGATGATCGAGGGCTCAACTTTCGTTATCAGAACTGAAAATATCTATTTTAGCTCGTTACAATCCGAGAAGTAAACATAGAGGTAAATCTTTTTAATCATGATTCTTTTGATCTTATGGCAAGGAAGCCTTAAGATCTTTATAGATAATAATAATTTAAACAGAATGCGATGAAAAAAAATTTGATTACAATTGCTGCATTTGTTTTTACAACTGTTCTTTTTACAACAGGATGTAAGCCAAACGGCAATAATAACAGTACAGATGTGCATAACAGCATGCGGTCGGCATCAGACCCCGTACAACCTTTGAATGAGGACACTGCATTTGATGCTCATAACAATATTGACACTATTAAAAACGGCAACAATTAAGCACCTTATGGCTTTATCTGCATTAGTATTAGCTTTTCGGCACATCAAGTAGGATTTGAGGGGGCATCAGGTGCTTGAGCTACGTGCTTCAATCGCACCTGGCTGTTCGTTTACGAAGGCGCCATAGAACGGTACAAATTAGCGGGTGAAACAACGATGTTCATAATTTTTGCTGTTTATTACTGCAAAAAAGTTGTGTATGGTTTTAAGTAAAAGAATGCGTTAGGGTATTCTTTTACTTTTTGGGTTTACGGTATTCTTCGTCATGGAAATTTTGTGCTCAGATCGAAATTTCAGAATAACTTTTTGATAGTTCTGGCGCGCTGTGCAAATGTATAAAAGGACAGCAAAGGAGTTTTTTTTGTTCACCTGTCACTCCATCCTTTGTAATATTGATAACTTCCGAAAACAAGCTTAATCCTGCATAATATTCTTCTTTCATTTTCCAGTTTCCGGCAGTAACTTTTTTTCGCCTATTTTATTATTAAAAATTGTAGGGTTAGCTGTTATTTTGCTAAAGTCTTTTCCATTTTAGTAGTGTATTCCCCTTTTCGTGCAGCAACATCACTTGTAGCCCTGTGATACAATGCCTTTTGAGCTTCCGGTTT
>JALYZZ010000172.1 GCA_030948675.1 Bacteroidota bacterium
GCTCTTATAGACTTTTAAGTGGAAGAGCTTTGTTGTTTTATTTAACAAGCTCTCACTACAAATAGAATTGCCTTTTTAATTCGTCACGCATCGCGTGACGTTTTGCATTCGCGAGCAAGTAAAATAAAACGAGCAAAAAGGCCTTAGGTTGGTTTTGGTATACCCGTTTTACAAGGTATTCGTGAACTTTTTGAAAGCTCTTCCAACAATTCACGTCCACGTAATAATCTTGCCAATATGTTTGCAATTTCAAGCAAAACGGTCAATATATTTGCCATCTTCAAAAACAGCAGGTAAGTAAGTTGTTCCAGGTAATCCGCTTAAGCCACACTATAGTCAAGAAGAGTATTTCAAAACGATCAGACTTTAAAAATTATTGAAGAACCTGCAGTTAAAAACATATTCAAAGCAGTCCAAAAATGATTTCTTTTATTTAAAAATAGATGTATTTTTAAGGTGAATTACCTAGTCGAAAATTACATAGGTTGAAATAACGAAAGCTTACCAATGGCCTTGTTACTTGTAACATGTTAGTCCGGCGGTAGGCTTTTACTTTTTTGTATAATAGATTTCAGGATTTTTTACAAATGGTAAGTAATGTCCCAGCAGTGTGTTTTTAATATCGTCTTTACTTTTTTCACTTAGCTTATTAATATATATGGGCCTACGGCGGCTAATTGAATGGTTAGGATCAAAATGATCCATTAAGGCCGCTACAATTATTCCAAAAACCAGAACTTTCTGCCTTATCATTTTATCTGAAGTTGCTAAAAGCTGGTCTTCAAGTTTTTTTATCCAAATATTACTACTCGAATTTTTAGAATGAAGTGCGTCATAAAATTGGTGCAAACTCATAATCCGAAAAACAGAACTCGATCTTTCAATCAATGCTTCTCCTATCATTCGTTGGATCGGTCTATCCAATAGCCGAAACTGGCGAGATTCATACGATTCGATAAATCTAATTAACTGCTTTCCCCTTTTTGTTCGGATAATCGACGAATATTTACTTTTTATACGAATGTATTCTAAATGAGCCCAGAACTGTCCGAAAAGGTAGTAAATATATTGTCTGTTTAAGTCGGGATCATTAGAAATGGATTTCGACTCGTTTACGAATGTTGAAAAATCTTCTTTAGCCAGCGATTGTATCTTGCCATATAAGTCATCACAAGATTTCAATATTGGATCTAAGTTTTCATTTAATTCTTTGATAGCTTGAAGATAACTGTCAATCTTTCTTTTCACTTCGGGATATGAGAATTTAATGGCTTCCCATATAACACCTCCAGTAATCAGAGAAATTAGGTTTGGTATTAAATTGGTCATCAAGGAAGATTTTTAAAAAGATACGAAGCTTGCAAGGATTAGAAAAGAAACACCCGCAATCTCTTTAAAAAAAATCTTCTGGTAGGAAGAGCTATGTCTATTGCAGTACAAATTCCTTGTAATAACCTGTAAATGATCAATGAATTTATCCCTTTCAACCCTCTCGACCAGTAGTGACAAGTGAAAGTGAGGTCGTGCCTCTAGTTTACCGTCGAAAATATTTACGCCTTTAATTTCGTTTAACTTCACGTGTAATTCTTAAAAGATACCGCTTGGCACACGATGGGTGTATCCACATGTGTTGTTTCCAACAGCTTCTTACGGGCTGTCTCTCCTGCCCCGCCTTTAAACAATACATTGTCCGGAACAACTACTGCTGCCTTGACTGTTGTTTTAAGCATTAAGCGAATGTGCTGAACGAAGTTCAGTTGGTTGTTGCTGGTAGTTGCCCAGAAGTCCTGGCAACTGTAGGTGATGTTTCCTTTTTCCTGTTTGCGTTCTTATGCTGCAAAGTCTAATTAGCGTAAAATATTTCTAAGTTTGGTTGGATTTTGCCTTCCATCAAATACAGTAATTAAAGTGTTCTTTTAAAGCGCGTGGTGGATGTTGGTGCGGTAGTCGTAGTACCAGCTCTCTTTTGTCCAGGGGTCTTTGCTGCTGGGTTTGTTGTTGAAGAAGATGACGTTTGCTTTTACGCCGTTGGCGTAAATGATACTGGCTGGCAAACGAAGGATGGCGTGTACATCTGTTGTTTTCAACAGCTTCTTTCGAACCATCTAACCTGCCCCGCCTTCGAACAAAACATTGGCCCGATAACTAATGCTGACTTGCCTGTTGTATTTAGTATTAAGCTAATCTGC
>JALYZZ010000174.1 GCA_030948675.1 Bacteroidota bacterium
AGATAGTACTACATCGAGGCCTGAATGCTCAAGAGCCTCATTAAACAGGTAAGACTCGTCGGAGTCATCATCGGCAAATAAAATATGTAAAGGAGAAATATTATTTGTTTCCAAAAAAATTAGAATAAAGGTTAACGTTATAACATAGATATTGTTTGACAAATTAAACGCATTTTCCTTGAAGAAGAATAAGAAATTATATAACGGTTGAAAATGAGAATTGATTTTAAAAAATGCTGTATTACAGATGCGAATGGATTGATCTAAACCAATCGAAAAACTGCCGGCCAATTCGCTCATAATTAAACCTACTCCTGGTTTGTAGCGAAATGGCGAGCGGGTCAAACTTTTGATGGTTTTTGATCATGTAAAGTATTTTATCCGAAAGCTGTTTTATATTTTCAGTTTCTACAAATACGCCGTTCACATTTTCTGAAATCAGTTCCCTCGTCACTTCCAGTTCGGTTACAATCACCGGCAGGCCACATGCGTTTGCTTCTATAATAACACATCCAAACGTCTCATGACGGGTAAACAATACAAAGACATCGCTCTGTTGCATAATGGCCGCCACCTCCTCGTAATTTCTTTCATTCCGGATAATTACGTTGCTAGCCAGTTCCAATTCGTCTATCAAGGCCCTTAATGAACAGGGTAAGCCGCCAACAAGATGCAAAAGAAAATTTGGCGTTGCTTTTTTTACAAGAGCAAATGCCTGTAACATCCCTTCTACATTTTTTTGATGAGTCATATTAGAGACATGTACAAAAGTTACCCTGTCGGCAGTCAAATTATTATTAAAATAAAAGAGGCTTGCATCGACTACATTGGAAATGACCACTCCCTTGTTTTTTAACCGAAGCTTTTGTTGTAAAGCATTTAAAAGATAATTGGAAACAGCATGAAAAGAAGCGCTTTTTGTAAATACCCATCTACATACTGCTTTCCGCATCCTGCTCATGTTGTCAAATCTGCCGTCTACATACACAGTCGATTGCTCAGAAACGACGTAAGGAATACGATAGATCCGCTGCAGTAAAAAGCCGACAAGCTGATTTTTTTGCAACACATATAACTGCACCAGTGTTATTCTTTCTTCTTTGTTTAATGTTTTTGCAGCCTGTAAACCGTAATAATTATAACAGATAAAAGACAATAGGTTGTCAAGCCATTTAATACTGCTTAATGACGGATAATAATAATAGATCTCTGTAAGATTGCCGTTTTTTATGGTTACAATATCTTTCTTGCTTATTGAATGATCTTTTACCGGAAACACTACCGACACTTTGCAATAACCTGCCACTGCATGCATGTGCCTTTGAATAAAATCGCCGCTTAATTTATCAACCCTGCCCGGATACCATCCCGGAAAAACCACAATATGCATTACTTTAAATTTGACGGACGGTTAGCAATAAGAGAAGTATAGGTTTTTAATTTGAAGGTTTCGGCAGTAAAAATGTCTTGCCAGCCAATGGTAGTTTTTTGCATAAACAGTATCAAAGAGACAAGAAATGCGGTTGTGTACCCTAAAGAGCTTACAAGTGCGGCGCCGGTAATCCCCATTTTTCTAATTAAGATCAAGTCGCCAGCCAGCACTACTACAAGACCGGTTCCAGTGCTGATGACATTATAAGCAGGTTTGTTTTTAGCTCCAAAATAGGCGGCAATAATGATGTGCATCGACAGGAAAAGAATGCCGGGTAGCAGCACAAGAAACGGAACATACATTTCATCGAACGTTTGCCCAAAAAGCCACACAAAAACAGGGCTGCTAAACAGGTAAGACACTATTAGGATTAGGATGTAAAGCGGTATAAAGAGTGTAATCATCCTTAAAATGTAAGTGACCATATTTTTGTTTTCTCCTTTAGCTGCCTGTGGATATACGGCACTGGCAATGATAGAAGGAATAATTAAAAACAACTGCCCCATTTTTGATACCTGTACATAATTGCCAAGAGATTTTGCTGAACACCATGCCTCTACAAATAGGTAATCAACACGGTTAATAAGGTAGTAAGCAATGTTAGCGAACAAAGCAACGATAGCGAATCTAAACAGCAGTTTATATTCTCGCAAAGAAGCAAACTGTAATGTGTTGACGGGCGAGTATATAACAAGATAAAGCAACGCTAATCCAACGCCCTGCAATATGAATTGCAGGAAGTAGACATACAGAAACTGTTGCCTGTTAAGGCCCATAAATCCTTTTGCAAAAAAGGGTATCAATACAATAACTACGATGTTTATCAAACTCATTAATATGTTGGGAACTGAATAATTTTGTTTGGCGTAAAACAACGACGTAAAGAAATTATTGAGCGATATGCCCAGGGTATAAGCAATACCAGCGACCATGAGAAACAAAAAGTTGGAACCAATGTAGTGATTGGCCACTAAAAAAATTGTACAGCCAACACTAAACAGTGCTACTATAAAAGGCCAGATAAGAGAAACCAGCGCAAGCTTATTTGCAGCAATCTGGTTACTGGCGCTAAAATAAGTCATGCTCGAATCAAGGCTCATCCCTCCTATCAGTACTACCAGAAAAAAATTATTCGAGATGAAATAGATCCATCCGCTTTGCGGCGCTTCGTATATTCTCGCTATGCAAACATTTAATAATAAAGTGGTAAAAAAGTACACCCCTCTCCAAATAAAGCTGTCCAGCAAGGCCTTTTTCATAGGCAAATGTAGGCAAAACACGTTGGCTGCAAGACCGCTGGCGATTGAGGGAACACATGCATCGCTAATATTGCCTGGTCAGTGATGGACGGCTCAGGCGAATTTATGGACATCGGTAGAGCGCTTTGCTGTGTTTGCCGAAACTAAAATTAATTAGGTTGTTATTCAGCTAACTTAGCCAGATAAACTCTATAATCCTTGCTATCGAAAACCGTGTTCACGCCGTCTATTTCTGATAAAATAAGAACAGGTCCTGGCCTTTCGATAGACCAGGCAGCAGCACTTTTTGTATTTTTCAAACATTGCAGCCTCTTTAGATGGAGCGACGCTAATAATGACTGTGAAGACAGAGCAAATGCTATCTGCATACTACTCGACGAGTGGGGCATTGCCAACTGCAAAGGTTGGGTGTTTAGTGGTTATGTTTTTAGAAAGGCAGGCTATTTAAAAAATATGTGGAAATACCATGTGGCATCGGCTGTACCTGTATCTGAAAACGGCAACGTAACGCTGTATATCATTGATCCGGCCACCAGCGAGTCTTTGGTAGAAGTAGCAGACTGGGCTGCTAATGTTACTGACAATCCCCACAGCTATTATTTATTAAAGACCGGCACTGTCTACATCTTTCCAAAAAACATTGCTAAGGACAAATGGTACGAGAGGAATAAACGAAACTACAACTGGACGATGCAGGGATTATCGGGTATAAACGGCCTGTCAACAAAGGGAAAGGCACAGCTTCGATTTAATAAAAAGAAATTGTTAAGAACAAGAGATTTATTTCACCAGCTAAGAAAGACGAAGCCATTATTTCTATCGCAAATTCCAGGTTAAAAGTGAAGGAAGAAGTTTTTGTTTGTTATACTACCAACGTCTTTACTACTCTACATTAATTGAATGCCAGATATGCTAATGCGAACTTGCTGCGTCATAAAAATCACATAATCTCTTAAAATTTTCATTATCTGATTGTCATCCTCGACCTTTGCACCCGCATCAATAAAACATATTTAAAATGGCTGGCATACTAGATCTCGTTGGCAATACCCCTATCGTTGAGTTACAAAGAATCCCGACAAATAAAGACGTTACAATTTATGGTAAGCTCGAAGGCAATAATCCGGGTGGAAGCGTAAAAGACAGGGCTGCATATGGCATGATTAAAGGAGCTATAGACCGAGGTGAAATTAAACCAGGCATTAAACTAATAGAAGCAACAAGTGGCAATACGGGTATTGCCCTGGCGCTGATCGCCAGTCTTTTTAATGTAGAAATAGAAATCGTGATGCCGGAAGATGCAACGCGTGAAAGGGTATTGACAATGGAGGCATTTGGTGCAAAGGTTATTCTTACACCAAAATCTCAATCAATGGAAGGAGCCATAGATTATGCAACTGCACAAGTTGAAAAAGGCGGTTACCTCATGTTGAACCAATTTGCCAACCCCGACAACCATGCCATGCATTATAGAACCACCGGTCCTGAAATCTGGAGAGACACCGAGGGTAAGGTGACTCATTTTGTTTCAGCAATGGGTACAACCGGTACGATCATGGGTGTATCTGAATTTTTAAAAGAAAAGAACAGCAATATTCAAATTGTGGGATGCCAGCCACGTGAAGGTTCTCACATACCTGGTATACGTAAGTGGCAGGAAGCTTATTTGCCAAAAATATTTAAGAAAGAACGAATAGACCGCATCATAGAGGTGGATGAGAAAGATGCACGCATCATGACAAAAAGATTGGCACGTGAAGAAGGAATTTTTTCGGGAATGAGCAGCGGAGGTGCCGTTCATGCAGCAGTACAACTTTCAAAAGAACTGTCTTCCGGTGTTATCGTTTGTATTATTTGCGACCGCGGCGACAGGTATTTATCCTCCGATTTGTTTGATTAGGCAGCTTTAAGCTGTTAGCCGCTAGCTGCAAGCTTCCGTGTTATGCTTTTTTTACTTAAGCTTTAAAAGCAAAACCTCAGGATTTTGGCTTGCCGCTTACAGCTTGACGCCATTCTTCTGGCAC
>JALYZZ010000220.1 GCA_030948675.1 Bacteroidota bacterium
ATGCCACCGGCACTTTAGCAGCCACCGAAAAAAAATCTTTAAAACCTTCTTTGTTATTTAACCTGAACAATAAGCACAATTACATAAATATTGCTCCTGCAATCGGATATAATTTTTATGATAAAGCGATGATTGGTGGCATGATCCATAACTATACTTTGCCTCTGCCGAAGGTTCAATATTTCGCTGGTATATTATATGGCACCGGCTCTCAAAAAGTAAATGGTTTTGGCCGTGCTTCTTATAACATTTACAATAGAAATTATCACTTTAGTACCGCACTCAGTTACCTTTCGTTTTCTCAAAATGACTTTATTACCACAGGTCGTACGAAGCTTATTTTAGGGGTACAGCGTTGGGTACCTTCAGCAAAAATTATTTTGTTTGACAGAGACCCTTTGTCAACGCGCCGTTTTACTGTGCAATGGAAAACTTTTGTACTGAATGAAGGAGCATTGAATTTTAAAACCGTTTATGCAGCGCCTGACACATTCGATATTGTAAGTGTTGTAAAAAACCAGTCTTACATCAATCGGTTGTCTTTCGGCATCAGCGACAACCGGGTCTTGTATCCCTACAGCATCAACCTCACGACAGAGCAGGGAAAAGACTTTATAAAAATGGGTGTAACAGCTAAAATGTTTTTTAACTACCCCGATGGAAAATCAGGTATCTCTGCCCGTTTTTTTGCAGGAAAGATGTTTTATATAAAATCACCCACTAACGTCGTCAGGTTTAGAAATGACCGGTACTTTTTAAACATGAGTGCGCCGAATGGAAACGAAGACTACACTTACAGCGACTACTTTATCGGCAGAAACGAATACCAGGGTTGGCAGAGCCAGCAGGTAATGGAACGCGATGGTTTCTTTAAAGTGAACACACAACTGCTGGGCAATAAAGTTGGCAAAACAGATGATTGGTTAATGAGCGCCAATCTTTCTTCAGACCTGCCGGATAAGATTAATCCTTTGAGTATTTTACCCATAAAAATTCCTTTAAAAATCTTTGTTGACGTTGGCACTTATGCGGAGGCGTGGAAAGATAATCCTGCCAGCGGGCGTTTTATTTACGATGCCGGCATTCAGATACCTCTTTTCCATCAGCTTGTCGATATCTATATACCCGTTCTGTACAGCAAAGTTTATAGCAACTATTATAAGTCGACCATTACTGAAAAGAGATTCTTGAAAACGATTGCTTTTACTATCAACATTAGCCAGTTAAAAGTGCACGATATATTAAAAGACATCCCGTTATAGTAAAGGAGTATTCGTGTGTTACCTGCAATGCCTTTCACCACCTTTAACACTTCTTCTTTTTGCTTTTCGTTCAACAGTGGCAAGCGCTAAATAATTTCTTCTTCTAATTCTTTTAACGCTTCCATACGCGCTTCGTTTTATACAGATTTACTTTTTTCTTTTCTGTTCAAATGTATTTCTAATCCTTTCAAACAACTATTGCTCATCAATTTTCCGATATTGCACACTTAACTAATGCACGTCTTACCGCTGATACAACATCTCGAAAACAAAGAAATAGATAAAGCTCTTTGGGATGACTGCATTACGCGCTCTAATACCGGTTTAATTTATGCAAAGACCTTTTATCTTGACAATATGGCTAAGGGTTGGAGTGCGTTAGTTGGAGACAATTATGGTTGGGTTTTTCCAGTTACAGCCCGAAAAAAATACGGTGTTTCATACCTGTGTCAGCCAGCATTTACACAACAGCTCGGCACCTTTTCCAAACCCGGAGTTACAGTGCCTTACACCCAAGTCATAGCCTACCTGCAGGGGAAGTATCGGCTTTGTGAAATCAACTGGAACTTTGGCTTGCAGCAAGGCCTGGAAGGGTTGTCTGTGTCCGTCGAAAAAGCGACCAATTTTGTTCTTGACCTCTCTCAACCGTCTACAATAATTACTGAAAACTATCATAGAGACCTCGCTAAAAATTTAAAAAAAAATAAGCGGTTTAACCACAGGTACGTGGCTACCAACGACTTTAAAAAATGTATTGAAGTATACCGACACCAGTATGGAAAACGAATGCCTCATGTAAGCGAATATGATTACAAGAACTTCGACAAAATTTGCCTTGACATTTATAAGCAAGGCAAGGTTATTTGCAGAGAAGTTGTAAATGAAAAACAAGTGCTAATGGCAACTGCTTTATTGTTATTCGACGGAAAACGGTTATACAATTTAATGAACAGCACTACAGACCTTGGAAGAAAAACCGGAGCCAATCATTTTTTGCTAAACGCTTTAATAGAAGAATTTTCAGGCAAAGAAATAACGCTGGATTTTGAAGGTTCAGACCTGCCTGGAGTAAGAAGTTTCTACGAAAATTTTGGCGGCGTAAACCAGTCCTATTTCAAAATAAAGTACAACCATCTTTCGTGGCCATTTAGATTGTTCAAGAAGTGACTCTCGAAGCTTCCATTTTTCATTTCCTTACTTCTATCGTAAATACCTTTGACCCGGCCTTTCCTTGTGTCGAAATTCCCTGTAACACCACTGCATATTTTCCAGGTACATCAGAGGTATAAAAACTAATTTCTTTTTTGCCGGAAGGGTCAGTTTTAATATTGGGTGACCAATACAACAAGCTTCTGAAATCAGGAAGCCTGCTTGCATATTCCAAAGGAGTTTGATAAACAGGCGAATAAAACTCGCGTGTAATTTGCAATGCATCATAGTCCATAACTGTAGAGGCGGTATCGAGGCGAAAGCCTTCAAGGTCGCCATTGTATGTAGAAAAACTTGCAATGCCCGTAAAAGTGGCGGGGCCAAGATAGTAGCGCTCCTGCAC
>JALYZZ010000229.1 GCA_030948675.1 Bacteroidota bacterium
TAGCGAGAACATGAGAAACTACTTTAATGACAGCGTTGATGTGCCCTCATTTACAAAGTATTCAACCGATAATTATTTTGGCAAATCGCAGTTTGTAGAAGTATATAGTAATATTGGTTTAAGCAAAAACTTCAGTTTTTTACAAGGCGCCGACTACCGGTTCAACAGCATGAATAGTCAGTATTATTCCTTAAGCGCCTATGGCCCCTATACTTCTCAATTTAAAGATACAGCTCATAGCCAGGCGTCACTGTATTCATCATTGTTTTATCACGGGCTGAATGACAAAGTGAATATAGAATTGGGTGGAAGGTTGAATGTTCATTCCCGTTATGGAAGTAACCAGACTTATACCTTCAATCCATCGTATAGTTTCAATAACCATTTTAGGGTTTTTGGAAGTGTCGCAACTGGTTTTAAAGCCCCGACCTTATATCAATTATTTTCTGCTTATGGTGTAAGCACGTTAAAACCAGAACGGTCTAAAACATATGAAATAGGGTTGCAGGAAAAATTTGAAAAAGCGTCAACACGGGTGGTTTATTTTCATCGCGACATAAAAGACGGAATTGATTTTGACAACATCAACTTTAAATATTACAATTTCATCAGTCAAACTGTAAATGGTATTGAGGTTGAAACCAAGATAGTACCTGTAAAAAATTTAACGATAACTACCAATTACACCTACCTCAAACCTACCGAACAATCTCAAAACCGGGTTAATTATAAAGACACGACTTATAATTATTTGCTCAGAAGACCACAACACAACCTGAATGTAATAGCAGGCTACCAGTTTGCTAATGGCTTATATGTAAGTGTTATGGCAAAGTATGTTGGTAACAGGTATGATGTTGGTGGATATAAAAAAGCGGATGTTTTATTAAACAATTACTTTTTGCTTGGTGCCTATGCCGAGTATAATTTAAAAAACAAGGTGAAACTTTTTGTCGACGCTCAAAACCTCACCAATAAAAAGTTTTTTGATGTAAGAGGTTATAATTCTATTCCGTTTTTATTCACCGGAGGCTTAACTTTTAATTTGTAGTTTTTAACGGCAGTTGACGCTCCCTTTTTCTTAAAGATAATGTTATGGATCAAAACACATTTAATCCCCGGTCTGTTTCAATCTTCCTGTTTATAGTTGCAGCCGCTATTTTTCGTATCGCGTTTAATCTGCAACACTCAGTTGCCATGATTAGTAATTTTACCCCGGTTGGTGCAATGGCACTGTTTGGAGGCGCTTATTTTAATAAATCTTCAAAAGCGTTCCTCTTTCCTTTATAGCTGCTACTGGACTTATGGTTCGTTCGCAATGATGGTACTTGTCAGACGTATGGTTTTTACGTTTTACCCACTCAAACAACCCAAACGTTACCAGTGAATATATCAGCGTGCCGTAAAGAAAATTTCGGGCTAGAAACTTTACTTAAATAGGCTAGCTAAATTGAGAATCGGCGTATTTTTACTTGTAGCTATATCAATCTATTTATGGGCTTTAATCTACAGCATTTTCTGACCGTAAGTTTTACTCTTTTTGCTGTGATAGATGCGATAGGATCCATTCCGATACTGATATCTTTAAACAGTAAAATGGGTGGCATAAGAGAGTTTAGAGCAACGATTATTTCGGGCATGTTCATGGTGGGATTTTTATATTTGGGAGAACCATTTCTAAAGCTGCTTGGTGTAACCATTCATTCTTTTGCTATCGGCGGCTCTATAGTGATATTTTTGTTAGGGCTTGAAATGGTTTTAGGCCATGAGATTTTTAAGAGCGAAAAAGATGCACGCGCAGGAACTGTGGTACCAATAGCTTTTCCGGTGATTGCAGGTGCAGGTACTTTAACCACCGTGATGTCTCTTAAGGCAAACTTTGAAGAAATAAATATACTACTCGGCATCTTAGCTAACCTTGTATTGGTGTATATCGTCTTAAAGTCGCTTAAGTTTATCGAAAGGGCGCTTGGCGAGGCAGGGCTGATAGCCGTAAGAAAATTTTTTGGTGTGATTTTACTGGCAATAGCCGTAAAGATATTTGGCAGCAATATCAGTGGATTTGGGAAGTAACTATTACTTTTGCAACCCTTATGGCCTCGTAGTACAATGGATAGTATAAGAGTTTCCGAAGCTCCAGATCCAGGTTCGATTCCTGGCGAGGCCACCACCAAAACTTACGATTAGCAGTTTTTGACTCTCTTTATTTAAAAGATGTCTGCTTGCACATTGGTATGATCAGTTTGTATGAAGTTTGGATGTAGATTGTAAGTTTTCAAAACCTCACTATCATAATACGGGGTCCACAGTTGCACTTTTAGACCTTTTGCCTGTGCAGCAGCAACTTTTTCAAGCGTCAATGTAGGATCTGTGAAATTGCACGATACGCCATCAAATCCCATTGCAAGCGCATCTGCGACCACATTGTCAAAAGATTTGTATTCAAAAACATAATACTTAACTGCAGCACCTACCGGATATTTTCTAAATTCATCAGGAAATATTCTATCATCTTCTTCTATTAGAAATTGGCTGGCAGAATGGTTAAGCACTTGTAGTTCGCCCGCAAGCTGTTTTGCAAATCTTTTGAGATAAGCCGGTCTACCTCCTACAGCAGTATAAGTAGCAGCGTCGAAATCTTCTTTTATCTCCATTGAAATAAAGAAACCATCGGGATATGCACTCGAATTCCAAAGCTGTATAAGTTCAGACAACTTATAAAGTCTTCCAGTTTTAGTTCTTGAGCAGAGTTTCAGTTGTGCTATTTCATCATCGTGCATTGTCAGAATGCTTCGTGGAGCGCCAGGCGTACACAAACTGTAGTTGATATCAACATCATGAAATAGCCAGATAGTACCCTCTAATGACATCTGCATATCCACCTCTACGCCATCCAATACTTTTAGAGCTTCTATAAAAGACGCAATCGAATGTTCCATATTTACGTCGTTATAGTTATTACTCCCAGCGCCTTTATGACCAAGAAAATAAGTAGTAGGAAAGGTTGATACAGGCGGAGGAGCCGGCTGATTTTTTTTCTTTTTAAGATTTAATTGTAATTCCTCCTCCTCTTTATGCTTCTTTTGCAACTCTGCTTGTTGTGCTGCAGATGAGAGGTCGTTTTTGTTGCAGGCAACTAAAGCAAGGAATAAAATAAATAAGACTAGTAGACTAAATGAAGAGGTTGAAAATTTAATTTTTCTCATAGCTTTAAATTGTTAGTGAGATAAGTGAATGGTTTGAAGGTGGTTTTCTTCTTAGATGCAGCACTCTAAATATAACAAACCTTTTTGAAAGTTCACAATTTATAGTATTAAAACTCGCAGACTTAGAGATCTAAATGGAATAATCACATTGTGGCTGTTTTTGTATTATCATATCTGCTTCTAAAAAACTAAGCTGCTATTAGTACATAGTTAATCTCAACTTTTTATTGCTGCCAAATCTGACTTAAAATTTCATAAGAATTAATTCTTTTATCATGATTATAAATGTGAGATGTTACCATTATTTCGTCTACGTGTGTGTCACTTAAAAACTGTTCAAGTTTTACTTTAATTGTTTGTGGGCCGCCAATAAACGTGTATTTCATCATTTGAAGTATTGCCGCTTTTTCCGGCTCGCTCCACATAGGATCCATATTTTCAACGGGTGGTGGAAGTGGTTTTGCAGATCCGTGGATGATGCCCATTGCAAGTTGAAAAAAGGATGTTGCAATATGGTTAGCTTCCTCATCGGTATCAGCAGCAATCACGTTAATACAAGCCAATGCATAAGGTTTTTTTAACGTGTCGGATGGTGTAAAGTTGCTGGTGTAAAGTTGCAAAGCGGCATGCAGATAAGTGGGAGCAAAATGACTTGCAAAGGCAAAGGGCATTCCAAGTATTGCAGCAAGGTGAGCACTATAAGTACTTGATCCGAGCAACCAAATGGGAACATCGAGACCTTCGCCAGGAATAGCGCGAACTTTAGCGGTACGATTTTCTGCTGAAAAGTAT
>JALYZZ010000562.1 GCA_030948675.1 Bacteroidota bacterium
GAGTGTAAAGTTTCTGCGGGGTATGCAAATCCATCTTATTTGTGGCAACAAAGTTTGGACGGGGGTAGTACATGGACAGATATTCCCAGTGAAACTAAAAATACGATGAATAAAATTTTTACCCCAACTACTCCGGTGGGCTCATACATGTACCGCTTAACTGTAGGCGAGGCGAGTAATGCGGGTTTATCTACTTGCAAAGTTTCCTCGGCTGTTCTTACAGTATTAGTTAAAAGCAACCCTGTTATTCATGTTTCCAGTAATAGTCCTGTGTGTCAGGGAACCGAGATTTCTTTACTTGCTGCTGGCGGATCAGCAGAAATGCAGTATACCTGGGCAGGAGCAAACTCTTTTATAGCGACTGGCTCTTCTGCGGTAGTAAAAAATGCACAATTAGTAAATGCAGGTAAATATTATATTCAGGTTACAAGCTCCGATGGTTGTAAATATGCAGACTCTACAACAGTTGTGGTGACGGCGGCGCCCGTGGTTACTACTACCAGCAACAAAAGTATTTGCAAAGGTGACAGTGTTTTGCTTGGCAGTTCAGGTGGAGCGTCTTATTTATGGTTTCCCGCAAAGGGCCTTTCGTCAGCTTTTATAGCCAACCCGGTTGCCAGACCTTCTGATAGTATTGTCTACACGGTAGTTGTTTCAAATAGTGCTTCTTGTAAAGACAGTGCCACTGTAGCAATAAATGTTATTTCCAAACCAATTGCTCACGCGGGGCCTGATAAAGAAATGGTGGAGGGGCAGTCTGTACAACTAAATGGAGAGGTCGAGGGTGGAAATAACAATTATAATATTACCTGGTACCCCTCTCTTTTTATCAACAATATTCATGTGTTAGAACCTGTTGTCAGCCCGTTGGCAACCACAAGTTATGTTTTGACTGTAGATTCTAACAATGGTTGCGGCAGCTCCAGTGATACTGCAAGTGTTCGCGTTTTTAAGAAAATTGTGGTTCCAAACGCTTTTTCTCCAAACGGAGACGGTGTAAATGATAGCTGGAACATAACCGCTCTTTCGGCGTATGAAAATTATGAACTTTCAGTGTTTAACCGGTTTGGTCAAAGGGTATATAATACGAAAGACTATAGTCAGCCCTGGAATGGAACTTTTAACGGAGAACCTCTACCTGTAGGAACCTACTACTATTTGTTAGATTTGAAATTAGGACTACCAAAGCTCAATGGCTACGTAGTAATTTTAAGGTAACGATACCGTTTTAAAACTTCTGTTTTTTGTGCTAATTCTCCGAGTTTTCAATATCTTCTTTGTAAAAGCCATCAATTAAATTTCGTGTTAGAAGAAATTGGATAATATCTGAGGCAGCAGTTTTGCTATCAATTAAAAACATTTCTTCCTGGTGACGTGATCTTTCAATTATCTGTGCAATTTTTACCTGGATCTCTGATTGCTCAAGTGTTGACATTGTGTATGTAGGTTGGATTTTAAGTAAGAATTAGATAACGTGGTTCATTTTTAAATAGTATCTAACATGATAAAATATTATAGATAAAAAACAATATCAATAAAACAAGAAGACAAACAAATCCAATTATATTTTAAAGCGGGTAAACCAGTACAATTGGAGCGCTTTTTTACTAATAATAAAAATAGTAGCCCTCGCTGTAAAACAATAATGAAGTGGAAAAGTGCAGCTAAAACTTACACGGGCTTTTTTTTACTAATGTTTTCAGTTGAAAAGGCTTATGGAATGGTCTTTGAGTGTTACTTACCAAACTAGCAGGCATGAGGAGGGCATTATTTCTGTTTGAAATTATTCTTATCCTGTTGTTTTTCAATGCTTCATGCACGACCGAAAAGCAGAAGACAGAATTACATTTTTTCTATTATCCTGAAAAAAATGTCTACTATAATCCGATAAGTAAAAGCTTTTGGTATTCTTTAAATGGCACTAAAAGCTGGAATACCTTTACAAATGGAAGTCTTTCTGAGCCAACAACTTTAGGCCGAAAGATTGTAATTAATACTATAAGTCCGGAGGTTTTTAAAGACAATGAAAATCATCGGAAGTTGTATGCCGGAAAGTTGTTGAATATAAATACAATTGATAGTTCGCAGAGCAAAATAAAGCCAGTAACGGAGGTAGTTGAGCGCACGACTATTAAAAAAAGGAAGTCGGTTGCTGCAAAACAGCCAACAAGTAATAAGCAAAAGAAAAGCAATAGCATTGGTAAATTTATCAATAAGATTTTTGGAAAGCACAAGCAGTAAACATTTGTTTCAATGTTTTTGCTACATCTTGTTGTAATCAAACTTATTAAGACATTTTAAATGAAATCGAAAACGACCTTGTGGCAACGTATGGGGCTGCATGACTGGTTTTTAAAAAAAGAAGTTACAGATGTAACTCAGAAGATACCGGTCCTTACCCCAAACGATGTTTACAAATACATCGTTCAAAAGTTTAATGAGTCGATTGCACAATTGTCTTTTGCCAACCGTATTGTCTTCTTTCACGAGTACATTATTTGTTTTAATCCTGTTGACTACAACCAGTTTATGGACAACAAGAGAGGCATTTTTGGCCTTATTATCCAGGAATCTGTGAAGCAATTTTATGAAACTTTAAAAACCTATAGATTTCAGGGAAAGACTGTAGAGCCATCAAGCAATAAATGGGTTTTTAGATTTGTATCTCACCCCGATTACAAAAGAGGCGATAAGAGCTTCATCGGAAAGTTGTTGCCGGGAAGCAATATTCAAAAAGAAGAAAATCTTCGGGTTACTTTTATTCCAAGACAAACCGGCATTGCTGAGACTTATGATATAAATGATGAAATTTTAAAGGGCTTTACTTTTTATAGCGAGGGATACTACGAGGTGCCGTACCAGGAGGATTTTATACTCGACGAAAAAAATATTTCCAATAGCGACAATTCTATTCTGGCACGTTTCGAAACTATTGTTCCTGATAAGGAATTTGCCGGAAAAAAAATAGAATTTTTAATGAAAGAGGAGGAAATTATTGTAACCGGCAAAGAAGAACAGCGAGAGGCTGCCAATATTTTCAAAGTGCCTTCCGATTGGGTCAATTCGCCTCACCTTAGAATTAAATTTAATGAAACAGACGGGAAATTTTATCTCGCCTCATTTGGCGAAAAAACTATTTTGAATGAAAATGAAGTTGAGGCAAGTGACATTCAAAATATTTCGTGGACAGAATTGCCAGTGAATTCAAGAATGGTATTAAATGGAATAGTTGGTATAAATATTTTTAAATCATAGGTACAAAATGAGCGTAGTGCTATCAATATCGCTGTTAGTTATATGTGTTTTGCTGCTTGCCGCAAACTTTAAGGATATAAAAAATACACACAATCACAATGGCTGAAAACTATTTTGGAATAACCGATACAGGTAAAATGAGAACGAACAATGAAGATACATTCATTGCTCAACCTGTTTTCGACGATCAGTTTATTGCTGCTTGCGTAATAGATGGAGTAGGCGGTTATGCCGGTGGAGAAGTAGCTGCGCGTTTGGCGCATGACGCTATTCTTGCCAGGCTAAATGCAAAAACCGCTGATTATATACAGATAATGAAAGAAGCAATTGCCGCAGCAAACGAAGCCATTTACTTAGAAAAACAAGTAAGTAAAGCAAATGATCAAATGGCCTGTGTACTAACAATGGCTCTGGCAGATATTAAAAACAATAAGTTTTACTACTCCCATGTAGGCGATACGCGTTTGTATTTGTTCAGAGACAACTCTCTTGTAAAAATCACCCACGATCATTCTTTCGTTGGTTTTTTAGAAGATAGCGGTCGCTTATCTGAAGAGGCAGCCATGCGGCATCCCAAACGCAACGAGATAAATAAGGCACTCGGTTTTGATGCTTACGTTAAAACAGATGACTATATAGAGACGGGAGAATCACCCTTTCTGCCAGGTGATACTATCTTGTTATGCAGCGACGGTCTTTCCGATATGATTGGCAACAACACCATGAAGACGGTTTTAAGTTCGAGTAACAGGCTGTCTGCAAAGGCTAAAGCCCTGGTGCAGGCAGCAAACGAAGCGGGCGGAAAAGACAACATAACAGTGGTGTTGGTTGAAAACAACAAAAGCCCTCTAAAACAAACGGCAACCAGGCCAGCAACGAATGTAAAAAAAAATGAAGTCAGCGACCATGTTGAAATTTTAAATGAAAAGCCTTCGCCGGTACTATTGAAAAGTGACACAAAAATTAAAAAGCGAAAGAGTATTGGTCCCTTTCTTATTTTTCTTGGGATTCTTATTTTAGCTGCTTTTTCCTGGATTTTATATCAAAACTACCAGAAGAAGAATGCCAGGGAAAACGAAGTGAACAAAACAGTAGTTCGTATAGATCGCACCCCTGGCGAAATTATTCTTTTGGATAGTATTAATGGTAATAGGACAAATGAAGTATTTGTTCTTAATACTCCCGAGACTAAATCAATTACCATCACCGATTCAATCAATGTTAATCATGATTCTTTGCACATCATAGGCAACGGCGTTACGCTTATTAGCGACTCCACGTACAGAGGTGCCGCTTTTTCCGTTTCCTCGAACTGCAAATATCTTTTACTAGACAGTCTTACATTGCAGAATTTTGATATCGGGGTACTTACACGAAATCACGGATTACACCTTAAAAATGTTCAATTTAAAAACTGTCGAATTCCTGTTCAATACAATTTTTTATTTAAAGACAGACCGGTTATAAATGGCCGGTTTGCTGACACCGTTTTCTACAATTCAGACTCAACTTCACTATAACTATTGATTTAAGAATGGCTTCTAATACCAACAGTGCTGGTTCAAGAAATCTGGAACGCTTCTTTTTGTTTGCATTAAGCATATTAATGGTCGCGGTATATTATCAGTTGTTCTCCGTTTTAAAGGGCGATTTTGCCGATGTATCAAAGCGTCTGGGAAACGGAACAATGATGAACCTAAATGATGATAAGCCAGGCGAACGAATAAAAACCTTGCTGCAAAAAGGATTTTATTTTAGAGACAACCGCGACATCGATTTCATCAGCCAGGCTGTGGAAAACGGCAGAAGAAACACAGTGGGCATTATTGATAATGTCGGGGAGCTTAATAAAAGCCTGTATAACGTTAACAGTGAGGAAGCTTATTTAAGGGGCGGTGAAGTTTTTAGAAAAAGAGTGCAGGTCGAAAGATCGCTCCTTGGTTTCTCTGATGCTGATACCGGTCTGTTCATTCAGGAACGAAAGAAACCTGTTCAGCTTCCTTCCGTTAATAATTTGCTTGAAGGAAATGGTTCGATAAACGGCCGTGTGCAAAAAGGACAAGATGTTCCGGTCAAAGGCGTTCTTGTGCGGCTGCAGATCATTTTGCCACAAGACAGTTTGTATAGTGAAAATGTTGGTGATGTAGACAAACGTATAGTTGAAAATACTAAAGGTGTGCGAAGAATATTTGTTCTGGACTCTGCAAACAACCGGCAGTTGCAATCGTTGAGCGCCTTTGCCAGAACAGACGCTAAAGGTCAATTTTCTTTTACCGGATTGCCTGCTAACAGAGCTTTTGCTGTATTGCCGCTTGAGCCCGGTTTCGAATTTGGCCGTTCGCAGGGAGTTGAAAAT
>JALYZZ010000246.1 GCA_030948675.1 Bacteroidota bacterium
AAAACGAATATCAATAATTTCAAATGGAAACATTCACTGCTGAAAACTTTACAGGAGTTCTTAAAGAAGACCTTCGCATCAATCGTCCTATTAAATTCTTAGCGGCGAAGTCTGTAATTGGCAATAAAGTGCATGATAATAAGGGTGAAGATCTGGGTAAGATTGAAGATGTTATAATTGATGTTGAAACTGATAAAATCTACTTTATCATCCAATTTGCCGAGTTACTCATACTTAACAAAAAATATTTTGCGATCCCATTTCGTCTTTTTGATATTGATCATGACAAAAAGCAGTTCATATTATATCAAAGCAAAGAAATACTTGAAAAAGCACCGGGATTTGATATGAACCATTGGCCCGAAACGAACTTTCATGAGGAAGAAATTTATTGGAGCTTTTTGTGAAGAAGAACGAAACTATCAAAATGGGATTGCGCCACATTAAAATAAAATTATGCAACGGAGTATTACCAGTTTAACCGGTTACAAAATGAGAGCCACTGATGGTGAGATTGGCGAAGTAAAAGAGTTTTATTTCGATGATCTTGGCTGGGGCATCCGTTACCTGATTATAGAAACGGGCAACTGGCTCTCTAACAGAAAAGTTCTTATTTCACCGCAGGCATTACAGTTGCCAGATTGGAAGAATAAAGACTTCCCAATTAATCTTACTAAAGAGCAAATAAACAGCAGCCCTGATATTGATACGGATAAGCCAATTTCTCACCGGCAGGAAATTGAAATGTATGGGCATTATGCCTGGGAGCGTTACGGCGGAAATGGCTTTTACGCCGGCGACTCTGCAGCAGTAATGAATCTGCCTGCGGTTGTAGACGAAAAAACAATAAAAGAGAATGACCCTGCTGGCAGGCATGCTAACGATGATGCACATTTACGCAGCACGGAAAGAGTTTCCGGTTATCACATCCATGCGACTGACGGCGATATCGGCCACGTAAACGATTTCATTGTAGACGATGAAACATGGAAAATTACCGACCTGGTTATTGATACACATAATTGGATTGGTGAACATAAAGTGTTGATACCTGTCCGGCATGTTAAAGAAATTCAGTGGGAAAACTTCAAAATCATTATGGATGTTTCCAGGGAATACGTTAAAGACTGTCAGATTTTTAATGAACCCGACTTTGTATTTCCGCAAAATATTTTTGAGATATAAACACCTGTCACTGAATAAATGAAACACAAGAAACAAAAATTAAATGAACTCTTTATTGAGTTAGTGAAGTTGCAAAAGGAAGTGATTGCTTCGGGTTTAAAGCTGCTCGTAATACTCGAAGGCAGAGACGCAGCCGGCAAAGACGGAACGATAAAAAGAATCATAAAACACCTTAGCCCACGCGAAACAAAAGTGGTAGCGTTGGGCAAGCCGTCTGACCGTGAAGAACGTGAATGGTATTTTCAGCGTTACACAGCGCACCTGCCTGTATCAGGAGAATTTGTGTTGTTCAATAGAAGCTGGTATAACCGTCTTGGCGTAGAAAAAGTAATGGGCTTCTGCACCAATAAACAATACAAATCATTTTTCGATGAAGTAAAATCATTTGAGGATGGCTTGGTTGAAGGCGGCTTCATCATTATTAAATACTACCTCGACATCAGTAAAAAGGAACAGCAGGACAGGTTGGAAGACCGCGTGAAAGACCCTTTGAAACAATGGAAAATAAGCCCGATTGATAAAGACGCATTAAGGTATTGGAAAGATTATTCTGACGCAAGAGATGAAATGCTTTCGAAAACAAATTTTGAAAATAGTCCATGGACAATTGTGAAAGCGGATAACAAGAAAATCACCCACATAGCGCTCATCGCCGATTTATTGAAGCAATTGAAATATCATAATAAAGATGAAAAACTATTATCACCTGATTATGGGGTGATTTATCCCGCTACCGCGGAAATCATAAAAGAAAAATTGTTCTGACGAACAAGAGATTTTAAAAATCGAGAATCTAAATTTTCAATAACAACTAAAAAAGTAAATTATATACAACAGTTATAGTTTCTGGGGAATGAATTTCATATGGTGGTTTATATGGATGGTATTATTGTTCTGGATATTCTTTACACCCTACCACATTCCCGGACAAAGAAGTAAGAAAGATTCGCCCTTCGACATTTTACGAAAACGGTTTGCTGCGGGTGAAATAACAAAAGAAGAATACCAGGAACACAAGAAAATTTTAGAGGCGGTATAGCTTGATTGAAAAGACTCATTGTATTTGTAAATAAAAAAGTAAAACAAAACACATGTCAAACAAAACAGAATTAGAAAAGGATAAAACCAGCACACCTGGTACAAACGTGACTGATAAAAACAAACAAAAAAATCCGACAACTGTTAGAAATCCAAGGAAAACAAAAAAGCGGCTAAAGAATTCTTCGGTTGCACAGATTAATGCTGCTGAAGGTAGCGCTGTTGGTGCAGTCAAGGCAAATTCATCAAGAACAGTGAGGGGCTCCAGCGGCCTGGCAAATACAGGAACTATCATTTCATACGATTAATTACTCCTGCCTTTGGGAAAAGTTTGTATGTAATAAATACTGATCAAAATCATGTTTCCTGCTAAACACAATCATATTTAAAAAAGGAGGTTAAACCGAAATTGCTGCTGTAAAAAAATGTACACATGCTGTTGATTTTTAAACGAACAGTTATCAATGAACAAAGAAAAACAGATGGATCACAATTCAAATAATACAAGTGATAAGGTTCGGTATGGCAAAATCATTTCTGTTCGCGGCAGCGTCGTAGATGTTTGGTTTGACAATAATTTGCCGCCCATTTACACTTTACTGCATACTGGAAAAGATAAACAAATTGCCCTTGAAGTATTAACACAGCTTGATGATAATACAGTGCGTGGAATATCTCTAACCCCCACGCAGGGCCTTGCCCGGGGCATGGATGTGGAAACAGAAGGCAAACAACTTACTGTGCCAATAGGAAAGAAAATCATAGGCAGGATGTTCGATGTTTTCGGAAATACCATTGACCATTTGCCGCCATTGCCAAAAGGCGAACGCCGCAATATTCACCAGCAACCTCCGCAGTTATCAGACAGGTCGGTAAAATCAGAAATCTTTTTAACCGGAATAAAAGCAATTGATGTATTAGTTCCGCTGGAACGTGGTGGCAAGGCGGGTTTATTTGGCGGCGCCGGTGTTGGCAAAACAGTTTTGCTTACAGAGATGATTCACAATATGGTTGGGCACAACAAAGGCATCAGTATGTTTTGCGGCATTGGCGAACGCTGCCGCGAAGGAAATGAATTATACAATGCCATGAAAGATGCCGACCTGTTGAAAGACATGGTGATGGTTTTTGGACAGATGAATGAAACACCCGGCGCCCGTTTTCGTGTGGGCCATGCGGCATTAACTATGGCTGAATATTTAAGGGATGATGAACACCGCGATGTGTTGTTATTGATTGATAATATTTTTCGTTTTATACAGGCAGGCATGGAAGTGAGCGGGCTGATGGGCCAAATGCCTTCCCGTTTGGGTTACCAGCCCACGATGGGTACAGAGC
>JALYZZ010000338.1 GCA_030948675.1 Bacteroidota bacterium
GAACCATCTTTTACAGCGTATTTGCAGTTAATGTATCTTCCCGCTTTTCCAAAGCCTTCTTTTTGCAATAGTTGTTTATTAATGATATCCGAACTTTTAAAACTTTCATTCATCAATCCAAGATCAAAAGCATCTTCTTCCAAAAAATTGAAGTTGTAAAGGCTCTTCTTCCAAACCATGTAAGCATTGCCATTGCTGTTATCAAACGACTCATATTCCCACCTTCCTGTTCCGTCATTGGTATTTTTGTTGTAAGCTTCGTTAGTGGTTTTAGGGAAAGTTATTTTAAATCCACCCTGGGCAGGCTCAAAAGCAGTCCATTTTGTGGGCATTACCGGCTTTACTTTTATTGAGCTAAAAAATTGGTCTGCTTCTATACCCTCCACATAGTTATCACTACCGCTCATCTTAAAAACCAGCACTTCATAGGGAGTTACCAATATTTCGTAACGCTGCAGATCTCCGCGTCGTGTGCGGTTGGTAATGTCAAGGCCGGGATAGCCATTTTTATTAATGCCAGTCTTCTTTAAAATTTTGCCAGGAATATTTTCATATAACATGCTATCTACCTTGTTAAAAACCACCTTTTCATTATGGCCAAACATTGCTGCATGTGTTCTTACCCGTGTGAGCATATAATAAGAGCCATTATTCATGTCGGCATATTGCCAGCTTTCGTTACCTCTGGCCTCTTCCCTTTTGTACAACTTACCCGGCAGTTTAAGTTCTATTTTTCCATCGGGTGTTATTTCCTGCCGGAAAACTACGGGTACTTTTAATTTATCAATCTCTTCTTTTTGCGATGCATCTGTATCCTGCATAAAAATAGGACGCAGTCTATACCCTTTTTTACGAAGCAATTCTATAACGCCGCGAGGGCCGGGCAAATGGGCAGCACCAACCCCTACAAAAAGACTATTTTTTTTGATAATAGTGTCAATTGAATTGGCCTGTATCTCGTTGCGTACATATAAAAATTTTTCAATAAACGCAGACGAACTACTTGTCATTGCCTGCAATGAATCCATCAGGTCGAGGTCTCCGTTGCGGTAAGCCTGCTGTATCTTTTTTTGAATATCGTACATTGACTCTCCGTCGTTGTCGAATCGTCTTTTGCTTTTATCCTTGGCCATATCCTGGTATGCTTCCATCATCAAACGCTCCGACTCAATATAGTTTTCTACTCCGGCAGGCCGCTTTCCCAACTTGCGTCCTGTTTGATATATATAGAGGTCCAGGTAGGTATTCTCTTCGAAATCTGCAGAAGATTGATAAGAGCGATAGAGAAGGTTGTTAACCACAGTAGGCTCTTCAATCAAAGCACGCCTGATGTTGTCTTCGTAGCGACCTAACTCAAAAGAACTCTCCTTTAAATAATCATTCATTTTGCCCATGGAGAAATACGCAAGATTAATTTGGGCTTTTTGAAAGCGAAACATTTCATCCTGCCAAATTTCAGGGTTCAATTCGAGCGCGACGGCATCAGTGCTACGCATGGCATAATAAAAGGAATCACTCAAGTGAAATACCATTTTATTGCTAACGTGCATGGTTCCAAACAGGTACGAAGGCTTTTTTAGCCCGTTGCCGGTAATTTCCCAAAATAAGCTTGGATACTTTTTAATAAACGGCTTTTTCTGTGCCGGGGATGCAGAAGAAAAAAGTAAAAAAAGTAAAAAAGGACAAAGTAAAAGTCTTCTCATCAATGTGGTAAATAGTGAATGTAAGTTATCAAATAAATGGCGGAAAAAAGCGTGTACCGGATTAAGAAAAGAGTTGCATTGAAATAATAAACAGGGCAAATCTAATTGTAGGAAAAGAAGCTCTAAGGAAGGCGAGAGAGGCATACCGATAAAGAACCAAAATACACTGCGTAGCTAATGGTGCAATCAAATGGAGCGATAACAACACTATCTACGAGCTAAATACAAAACAAACCGCGCGTGCCAAAAAAATTAAAGAAGAATATCGAAGAAAAAAATTCAGAAGATAAAGCGAACAAAATAAAAAAAGCCGCCTCAAAGTTTGAAACGGCCAACACACTTAACAGGGTTTTTGTCAGACAGCGAAACTCTCACCACATCCACAACTTCTGCTTGCATTTGGATTACTAAAATAAAATCCTTTACCGTTTAATCCGTCAGAGAAATCGAGAGTGGTATTTACGAGGTACAAAAAACTTTTAAGATCGGTTACTACTTTTACTCCATTATCCTCAAACTCCTGATCCATAGGTTTCTTTTCGTTATCAAAATCGAGCTTGTAACTCAATCCTGAACAGCCTCCACCTACCACTGACACCCTTAAAAAATAACTATTGTCTTTTATTTCGGCATCTTTCATAAGGTTATCTACCTTTACTTTTGCCTTATCACTTACGTAAATCATACAATCAGCTTTTAATAACAGCTGCTAGCTTCTAACTACAAGCCTCAAGCCTGCACAGCTTTTTTTTTACTCCACATCGCCACTTAGCCTTCGCTCCCAATAAGTAAGCATCTTGAAGCTCTTAGCTGGCAACTGAACTAGTGAACAACACTTTCTTCAAACTTAATTTGTTCCAGGCCATTTTTTTCCCGGTAGTCATTTATAGCCGCTTTAATAGCATCTTCAGCAAGCACAGAACAGTGAATTTTTACAGGCGGAAGATTCAGTTCTTCCACAATAGCCATGTTATCAATACAAAGTGCCTGGTCAACAGTTTTGCCTTTAAGCCACTCGGTAGCGAGTGAAGATGAAGCGATTGCAGAGCCACAGCCGAAAGTCTTAAACTTTGCGTCTCTGATTACACCTGTCTCGTCGTCAACCTCTATTTGAAGACGCATCACGTCTCCGCATTCAGGTGCTCCCACCAACCCGGTACCTACGTTTTTACTTGCTTTATCTAACGTACCAACATTTTTAGGATTTTGATAATGACCTATAACTTTATCTGAATATGCCATGATATGTTAATTTTTTATTTTAAAAGTTTAATGTCCAATTACGTGATTTGTTCATATACAAGCAGAAGACTCTTCTTTAAAAATCATCGACTGACCTTTTAATTGTTTCTAGTGAGCAGCCCACTCAATTGAATTAAGGTCGATGCCTTCTTTATACATTTCCCATAGTGGACTCATCTCACGAAGCTTTAAAACAGTAGTTCTTACCTGCTCTATGGTATAGTCAATTTGCTCTTCTGTAGTAAATCTTCCTAATCCAAAACGCAGCGAACTGTGTGCCAGATCATCCCCTAACCCAAGTGCTTTTAAAACATAACTTGGTTCGAGAGATGCGGATGTACAGGCAGAACCTGAACTTAGTGCGATGTTCTTATTAAAGCCCATTAGCAACCCTTCACCTTCCACATGTTTAAAAGAAATATTGGTTACATGAGGAAGACGATGATCACGATTACCGTTAACATACGCCTCTTCGAGGTTCAATAGCTCTCTTTCAAGTTTATCTCTTAATCCGCTTAGTCTTTTTGCATCGTGCTCCATTTCAAGGCGTGCCAGTTCAGCAGACTTTCCAAATCCCACAATTCCAGGAACATTTAAGGTACCGCTACGCATTCCTCTTTCGTGACCTCCACCATCCATCTGAGCAGTGACTTTGACACGAGGGTTCTTACGACGAACATACAATGCTCCAATTCCTTTAGGCCCGTACATTTTATGTGCTGTAAAAGCCATTAAGTCTATTCCATCTTTTTGAACATCAACTGGTATTTTGCCAACGGCTTGTACTCCGTCAGTAAAAAATAATACCCCATGTCTTTTCGCAATTGCACTTATTTCACGAATTGGCTGAATAACACCTATTTCATTATTTCCATACATGATTGCAATTAATATAGTTGTCGGCCTGATTGCTGCTTCAAGTTCTGCAAGGTCAATCAAACCATCGCCCTTAACCTGCAAATAAGTAACTTCACCACCCAACTTCTCTATGTGTTTGCATGTGTCAAGCACTGCTTTATGCTCAGTTGTAGCAGTAATAATATGATTTCCCTTATTTGCATACATTTCATACACACCCTTTATAGCAAGATTATCGCCTTCAGTTGCACCGCTTGTAAAAATAATTTCTTTAGGATCGGCCCCTATTAATTTTGCAACCTGCTCCCTCGCATAATCAACTGCCTCTTCTGCTGCCCAGCCAAAAGGGTGGTTGCGGCTTGCTGCGTTTCCGAAATTTTCGGTGAAATATGGAAGCATTGCCTCCACTACTCTCGGATCGCAAGGTGTGGTGGCATTATTATCTAAGTATACTGGTAATTTCAACATAATACTCTATTTTCTACTAATCTTGTTAACTACAAAAGTAACACAATTTGAACTATAAATTTGTGTACCAAAATCCTGCATAGCCGCTTTTTCCTCAAATCGAAAGACATTATCAATTTTTTATAATTACTATATGATAAAAGTAGAACATATTGGAGTAGCTGTACGAGACCTTACTGTTTCAGTGCCGCTTTTTGCTAAAATTTTAAATACTGCATGTTACAAAACAGAAATTGTAGAAAGCGAAAAGGTAAAAACAGCATTTTTCCAAAAAGGGGAAACGAAAGTGGAATTATTGGAAAGTTTTGATGAAAATGGTGTTATTGCGAGGTTCATCGAAAAAAAAGGCGAAGGATTTCATCATGTGGCTTTTGCGGTCGATAACATCGAAAAAGAAATGGCGCGTTTAAAAAATGAAGGATTTGTACTACTACATGAAACACCAAAAAAAGGTGCAGATAATAAGCTGATCTGTTTTATACATCCCAAAGAAACAAATGGCCTGCTGATAGAGCTATGCCAAGAAATAAATTGATAATCAACTGATTGAGATCAATGATTAGCGGCCCTGACGCATTTTAAAAAGGAAATCTTATTATTAGATGCAGCAATATGTGTAAGAAGATTGCCTACCTAAAGAAGACAAATGGGTGCCCTAAAAAGACAAGAAATGTATTTTGTAATTGTATCTTTACTTAGTAGAAATACGAAGCAAATCTTGAAAAAATCTTCGGGTTGGCACGCACCTTGTCTTTCAGGTTTCTGTAAATAAAAATTATGAGATCACTTTCTACAAATTTTAAAAAAGGTTTATTGTTCGTTGCCATAGTTATTGCCAGCTGCTTTTATGTAACCGCTTCTGCACAAAATACCGTTTCGAACAGTCGCATAGCAGTTGTAACAAATCCCACAAAAACCAATATTTGGGTGAGCGATTTTCCTAAAAAAACCAGTATTGTTGTTTATGACAAGGAAGACAATCTTTTGTCGATTGTTTCTACGAACGAATTTGGCGCAGCCTATATAAGCTTACCCTCGAGCATTAAAACAACGGTTATAGTAAAGACATTAGATGGTGAAATCAAAGCTTCAAACGAGGCGGTTATTAAAAATCCTGAAGCTCAAACTGCCGCATCGTCTACCAATACAGTAGCAACTAAAGCATAACATTTAAAATCTGTCCTTATTAGAGAAGCCTTCTTTGGAAGGCTTCTCTCGTTGTTGCAATCATTTTGATCAGTGACGAATTAATAGAATCTCGAATGTCAATCCTTATCGATTAAAAGATCTTTTTCTTGACGCGCCAGCGCACATTGCCTGTTTTGGTCATTTTTTGTTTAATTTTCGCAGACCAATTCTTTTCAAATCTAACTATCGGCTATGCCATCCTTCTACTTACAACAGTTTTTTCTACCGTGTAAAACAGTATACGGTGTTACTGCTCATCTGGCAATTGCACCTAGTAAAAAAAACATATTCTAAAAAAAATGTTCATGAAAGAGAATCGCAGGAACTTTCTAAAAAGGAGCACTTCCCTTGCGGCTGCAGTTTCAATTACCGGAATGACTGCATCTATGGCAAACCCATTAATACATAAAGAAAAAGGCCGACTAAAAGCAGTATCGAACCTTGCAAAAGATGCGGGAATGCAGCCTAGCGAAGCGTACTTCAGTGGAATGAATGAACGTAAAATAGCACTCCTTAGACAGATGAATGTATTTGGTGCAGTAGGTGGTATCAACACTAAGATGGTTGGGCTGGATACTGCAAAGCCTTTCGAAGAAAAATCGGTGCTGGCAGTTAAAGATGCCTACAGTAAAGCAGGATTACATTTTAATGTAGTTGAAGGTCCGCCATCCCTGGGCGAAAAAACAAAACTCGGACTTGAAGGACGCGATGAAGAAATAGCAAATTTTATCACGTTTATGAAAAGTATGTCAAAAGCAGGAGTTGATACTATTTGTTATAACTGGATGCCGGTGATTGGTTGGTACCGAACAGATAATGCGAGGCCAGGGCGGGGTGGTGCGTTGGTAACCGCTTTTGATAATGACGATGTAAAACACGCTGCGGTAACAGAATATGGTGAAATCTCGAAGGACTCGCTATGGAAAAATCTTGAGTACTTTTTAAAAGCTGTTGTACCTGAAGCCGAAAAAACAGGTATGAAACTGGCTATGCATCCTGACGATCCGCAGGTTGACAACATTAAGGGCATTTCAAGAATCATGACTTCTGTAGATAATTTTAAACGACTCATTAATCTCTATCCCAGTCCCAGCAATGGCATTACTATGTGCCAGGGCAATTTTTCACTGATGGGTGCCGAAATTCCCGACACCGTTAAATACTTTGGAAAAAAGAAATTAATACATTTTGTTCATTTTAGAAATGTGCAGGATTTAAGTGGCAAAGTGCCTAGCCAGAAGTTTACAGAAACCTTTCATGATGAGGGACAAATTGATATGTATAAAGCGATGGAAGCTTATTATAATGTTGGATTTCGTGGGCCGATAAGACCCGATCATGTACCTACAATGGCGGGAGACAGTAATGAATTTCCGGGTTATAGCACCATTGGTTCTCTCTTTGCCTGGGGCTACATAAAAGGCCTGATGGAAGCCGTAAGTAAGGGTAAGAACAGAGCTTAGACCAAAGCATTTTAAAGAACTTCGAATTCTTTTCCTTCATTCCCACAAGGAAAAGGACGATCATAATTGCTGATATACTACTGTCAAAAAAAATTATAAACAGGGCCAATGAAGAAAGTGTACCTGGCTGTTTTCATTCTGTATGTTGTAACAATGGGCGCAACACCTGGAGATCCTCCTCCGCAAGCAACCATCTCTAATGGACTTATTCATGCCCGGCTCTACCTTCCTGACCAATCAAACGGATACTACCGCGGGTCGAGGTTTGACTGGTCTGGGGTAATAGCTGAACTTACGTTTGCAGGTCACTCCTACTATGGGCAATGGTTTAACAAATACGCGCCCACTTTACATGATGCAATCATGGGGCCGGTTGAAGATTTTTCGCCTGTTGGATATGATGAAGCCGGCGTAGGCGAAGATTTTCTTAAAGTAGGTATAGGAATGGTTACCAAACCAGCGGAACCAAAATATACATTTGCTAATTTTTATACGATTACAAACCCTGGCTCGTGGCAAATAAAAAGAAGCCGTGACAGAGTTGAGTTTAATCACACCCTGAATAGCCAAAATTACTCTTATAAATATACTAAAACAGTACAACTGGTAAAAGGCAAACCCGAAATGATACTATCGCATACACTGAAAAACACAGGTAAACGAACCATTGAAACAGATGTGTATGACCATAATTTTTTAATGATAGACCAACAAACAACAGGTAAAGATTTTGTCGTAAAACTACCATTTCAGGTGACCGGAGAAGAGCGGGGACAAGGTGGATTTGGAAGACTACAAGGTAACCAACTGTTATTTTTGAAGGATCTGGCAAAAAACGACCACCTTCAATATATTTCGTTGCAGGGCTATAGCAACAGTGCAAAAGATTACGATATAAGAATTGAAAACCATAAGACCGGGGCAGCAGTTAGAATTACCTGCGATCAACCCTTAGCAAAACTTGCATTTTGGTCAGCTTACACAACTATTTGCCCTGAACCTTATATTAATCTAAAAGTAGAGGCAGGGCATCAGTATAGCTGGAAGATATTTTACGAATTTTATACATGCGAAACAAATAATTGATATAGCAAATGAAGAATAAGCTCCGGCTTTGGTTTGCAGTGGCAGTGATGGTAGCAGGGTGTAAAAATGGTGCAAGCGATATTATACAAACCGGCAAAAACTTTCCAGTGTATGGGGGTAATAAAGGAGGTAACCGCTACTCACCGCTTGATCAGATTAATACAGGAAACGTAGAGAGGTTGCAGGTAGCGTGGCAATACTTTGCAAACGAAGATGCATCAGCACAGAGAACACGGGAAACACAGTGTCAACCAATTGTGGTAAAAGGTATTCTATATGGAACGTCTGCAGAGCTAAAACTTTTTGCTTTAGATGCCGCCACTGGTCAGGAACTCTGGAAATTTGAACCTCGTGGCGACAAGCAAAAATTGAATTCAAACCGTGGTATTGTCTACTGGCAACACGCTGATGACAAACGGATTTTATATACCGCCGGCGCCTTTTTATATGCGGTTAATGCCTTAACAGGTAAATCAATAACCACTTTTGGCAATAATGGAAAAGTAGATCTGCATGAAGGACTTGTGACACCGGGACTAGGACACGAAGTAAACGACTTATCGGTGAAAGCAACAAGTCCCGGCGTTATTTACAAAAACACTTTTATCATTGGGTCGAGTGTGTCTGAGTCTGGTGATGCCGCGCCGGGTCATATACGGGCGTTTGATGTGGTAACAGGCAAATTAAAATGGGTATTTCATACTATACCACAACCGGGCGAATTTGGGTATGAGACCTGGCCTAAAGATGCTTACAAAAAAATCGGCGGCACCAACAATTGGGGCGGTATGGTAGTAGATGATACAAGAGCGGCAGTATATTTTGGCACAGGTTCGCCTTCAGCAGACTTCTATGGTGGAGATCGTGAAGGAAATAACCTTTTCTCTGACTGCGTAGTATCGCTGAATGCAGAAACAGGAAAGATGAATTGGTACTTTCAAACCACTCATCATGATCTGTGGGATCGTGACGAGCCATGTCCGCCAAATCTTGCAACTATAACGAAGAACGGCAAAAAAATTGATGTGGCTGTACAGGCAACTAAAGATGGCCTTATATATGTGCTGGATCGCGATAAGGGCACTTCTCTTTTTCCGTTTGAAGAACGCCCGGTGCCAACAACCGGACTTCCAGGCGAACATCCATACCCAACTCAACGCTACCCGCTAAAACCGCTACCGTTTGCTCACCAGGTTTTTACTGAAGATGACATTACAAATATCTCCCCCGAGTCGCATGCGTTTGTGAAAAAACGCTTTCTTGAAACTCCTCAACCTAATCATAAATACATTCCTCCGAACACGGTAGGCACTATTGCCTTCGGTTATAGCGGTGGCGCTGAGTGGGGTGGTAATGCGGTGGATCCAAATGGCATTTTGTACCAGAACTCTAATGACCAACCGTGGGATCTGGTAATGGCAGATATAGAGCTACAAAACAAAGAGATGTCGTCTTTGTCGCGCGGCAATGCTTTGTATCTTCAAAGCTGTTCGGGATGCCATGGCGCCGATAGAAAAGGCAGCACTATTTTTCCAAACCTGACAAATATTGATGCAAAACGAACTTTTGAACAAATTAATGCTATTATAAAAAACGGCAGCGGCCGAATGCCTTCGTTTGCCAACATAAAAGAAGACGATAGAAAAGCTATCGCAAGTTTCTTAATAAATAAAGAACCAGATGCTGCAAAAATTTCTGACGAACACAGGGAAAACGGTGTTTCTAAAAAAGAAAAAAAAGCTGATTTTCCTTACACTCCCAGATATGTTACTAAAATCTGGAAACCTTTTACCGACCAGGATGGCTACCCTGCAATAAAACCACCCTGGGGTACGCTCAACGCTATAGACCTGAATACAGGAGATTATGTTTGGCGCATACCGCTAGGCGAATTTCCTGAACTTACAAAAAAAGGAATACCGATAACCGGAACTGAAAGTTATGGAGGCCCCTGCGTAACTGCTGGCGGTCTTGTGTTTATTGCCGGGACAAAAGACGAAAGAATAAGGGCTTTTGATAAAAAAACCGGTAACCAATTGTGGCAATACCAACTTCCGGCCGGTGGCTTTGCTACACCTGTCACCTATAAGGCAAATGGTAAACAATATGTAGCAATCGCCGTGGGCGGAGGCAGAGGCGGAAAAGCCGGAGGTTGGTATATGGCCTTTACTTTAAAATGATGTAATGGCAAACCGACTTTCGCTACTACTGTACAAATGCCATCGGAGACTTTTCTAACAAAGGTTTTAATTTGGCAATCTGCTGGCTGGTGGTCTTTTGCATCCAACTGTCATTCTTGCTCGTGTTGCTATAGGCCTCAGTTAATAAAGCGTTCGCTTTATGTTCGTCACCAAGACCGAGGTAGGCTTCGGCTAAAGAAGCCTGTACCCAATAGCGGCTCTTCCAGTATGCGTTCATCTGCCCGGCATCAACGGGCTCCTTCTGTTCGTTTAGCCACTTTTCACAAATAGTTTTTACTTCCATTCTTACCCGCCTCGCCTGAACAAAGTCTGCAATTGCTTCCGCATGATCAGTTGAGGCAGCACATCGTACGTTGAGCAGGTAAGCGAAATTTATTCCATTGTAATAATCGTTACGAATATAAAACCCTCGCTCGTAAGCCCGGATGGCCTCACTAAGTACTGTCGGGTCCTGTGTAATTTCGTGCAACCTTTTATGTATTGCGCCCCAAATTCCAAGAGTTTCGGTGTCGTTTGAAGTAGCGGGTTCTAATACCGACAGTAGCTGCTTTGCCTCCTCCAATGCTTCCTTTTCTCCGGGGTATTGGCTTTTATAAGTGATCAAGGCCATCCGCTGCAATAAATAAGGATCTTCAGATTGCTTGTTTGCCTGCTGCATCTTGCGCGCTTTGCTTATAAACGTTTTAGCCTCGAGCCACTCTTCGTTTTTAACTGCCTCGTCTACCATCTGCATCAGTGCGCTGTGGCTAAGGCCGTTGCTATTACCGTTGGCACTGTCGCTATTGCCCTTACTATTTTCGGCCGCATCTATAAGATTTTTAACGGCAGCCAAAACAGGCGGATTGAGGTCTTTTAAAAAGGTGTAAACAGGGCTATCATTGTCACGAGGGTTTTTATCATACACTTCAGTGATTGCTGCGGTAAGAATACTTCTAAACTTCATAACGTCATCAAAACCTATATCTTCTCCTAAATGATGATATTGCCTGATCAGAATGTGATTGACGTCGAATGGTGGAGTTTTTGCCTGGTCTTCGCAAATGACAATAGTATTATACGGCCGAAGGGCGTGCCGTATGCCCAGCTCATAAAACGCATTTTTATTTGCAGTAGACAAGTCTGCAACCACCACGTCTGCATTTAGTAGTTGCTCGTACATTGGCACGTCAATAATTCCCGAATGTACAATTTCATCAGCACGGATACATTTAAGCCCTGCTGCCTCTACCGCAGGCTTTATCATGTTTTTATAAGATTTATCCAAATCAAGGGTGCGGCCTGATTCAAAATCGGTTTTCTTTCCAAAACCCATTACTACAAAACAAGTTCCCTTATCGTTTTCTTTTGATTCGTCTGACATTTTTTAAAACTTTTATTAAGTGAAAACAAAGCCATTTGACATCGTTGTAGAACTACAGGTAGTCAAAAGCCCAGGTAC
>JALYZZ010000340.1 GCA_030948675.1 Bacteroidota bacterium
ACTCTGGATGAAACAATCTTTTTAAAAATGGCAGATGTTTAATTTTATTTCAAAACTTGCTTATGTTGTTATAGCTCCTGAAAACTGGATAATTGCTTTAATAATTTGCATTTTTTTATTAGGGCCAGGAATTGTCAGAAAAAGACTAACAGTAGCTGTTATACTATTGATATTGTTTTTTGGCAACAACTTTATATATAAAACACTGGTCATTGCGTGGCAGCCAAAACCTGTAACATTGGATAATGGAAGATCTTACGAAGCTGGAATTGTTTTAGGCGGCAGTAGCAGTTTTGACAAGTATGGCCAGGGATATCTAAATTCCGCCTCTGACAGGTTTATAGAGACCTGTGTTTTATATAAGACTAAGAAAATACGAAAGATTATTATTAGTGGGGGAAGCAACCGCCAAGACCAACCAAAAGATGCCGACTTTCAATACCAAAAGATGTTGCAACTAGGCATACCTG
The DNA here is from genome assembly GCA_030948675.1 of Bacteroidota bacterium. Classification (GTDB taxonomy): domain Bacteria; phylum Bacteroidota; class Bacteroidia; order Chitinophagales; family Chitinophagaceae; genus Segetibacter. The sequence goes on from JALYZZ010000340.1 coordinate 471, forward strand.
CAAATGACATTATTGTAGAAGATTCATCTACGACAACTGTTGAAAACGCCGCTTTTACTAAATCTAAAATTGCTGGGTTGCACTTACAACCACCTTTTGTTTTAATTACCTCCGCCATGCACGTACCAAGGGCAGAAAAGATTTTTACAAAAGCTGGGATCCAGGTTATTCCTTTTCCATGTAATTATACTGTGTTGGAAACCAGCCTTAATTTTTCTGATTATTTCATTCCTAAAATTGACACCATTCTCAGCTGGAGTACTTTTTTAAAAGAGGTAGTCGGAATGTTAGGATTTACAATGTTTAAAAAAGCATAATTGACAGTAAGAGTCTACAGGGTTTTAGCAAAAATATAGCCCCGTTCTAACACTTAAAACCTTGCTAAGCTTTCCTTTCTATCGTTTTAAAATCATCCGCTCGTGGCATCTTATCCATAACAGGAATAACAAAGTCGGGCGGTACCGTAAGTTTGCGTTTGGCCGTATCCATCCAGGCGCCGTCTACTGTTATAATTGCTGAAACAATGTCTCCATTTTTTATTATTTCATGTTGTATTGTCCACCGGCTATAGGATGAGGTACACTGTTTTAGCACCATATTTATAACCACTTCATCTTTGAAATGAATTTCTCTTTTAAAAACACATTCTTCCCTAAATAAGATAGGACCTAAATGGTGTTGCATTAACACATTTGTACTTAAGCCAAGATCAGTAAAACAACAGACCCTGACAAAAGCTCCAAAATCGTAATATACCGAGTGTCGCACATGAAAGTTTGGATCAAGATCACTCCACCTTATTTCTACAGGCTTACTATAACTCATTTGTAATTTATGTTTGATCGCTAATAGCAGAAGCTTCCACATTTCCTTTCATCGCCTGAATTTGTTCTTTTGTTCCCAAAATTATCACTTTCATTCCGGCAGTTATTACAATCGTTTCTGGTGGATTAATTACAAATTTGCCCTCAGCATTCTTAACTCCAAGACAATTTACCCCGGTCTTTCGCCACGCCATTATCTCCTTTAACGATTTATCTTTTAAGTTAGGTGGTAAAACGTTGTATGCAACTGCCTCAAGATGTATGGCATCGCCTCCTTCACCTGAGAGATAATCAATAAACTCTATTACATCCGGTTTGGTAACGAGCGTTGCCATGTGAGTGCCGCCAATTTTATCTGGAAGTATGACATTGTCCGCTCCGGCCTTTTTTAATTTAGGGGCAGAATTAGCATGAGAAGCGCGGCTGATAATTTGTATACTATTATTAACTGTGCGCGCTGTTAATACGATAAAAACGTTGTCTGCATCTTCGGGTAGTGCAGTTATCAAAGCCTTTGCTTTTTTGATACCTGCCCTTATCAAGGTTTCATCTTCCGTTGCGTCACCTTTTACGTAAAGTAGTTTGCGCCCTTGTAAATTATCTTGTTCTATCCGTTCGGTATTTATTTCTATAACAACAAACTGCTCCTTGTGTTGAAATAAAGTTTCTGCAGCCTGTTTTCCGTTGCGTCCATAGCCACAGAGAATTACATGGTTTTCGAGGTTATTAATAGCTGTGTTCATTCGCCGGTGTTTAAAGTATAAATTAATTTCGCCGTCAACCACATATCGTGTGAGCATGGTGATTGCAAAAGCTGTTGTTGTCAAACTTGCACCAATGAGAAACAGATTGAATACACGACCTGCATCACTAAGACGGTGAACCTCGCTATAGCCAACTGTACTAACTGTGATGATAGTCATGTACAAGGCTTCCAGAAAAGTATAACCTTCAATGACCATAAAACCGGTTGTACCAATAACAACTATTAGCACAATTAGAGATGTAAGAACAACAAACCTTTTAAAATTCACCCGGCAGTTAATTTCAACTAAAATATAACCGCTTGCCCAAACTTCCAACAAACGTTTTTAATACCTTGCACATCTAAAAATATACAATGTCATTATTCGATAAACTTAACCAGGCAAAAGAAGACAAACTTGCTGCAAATCTAAAAGTGGGAGAAGATTTCCTTGAACAGAATAAACAAAGAGAGGCAGTACGTACGACCCCAAGTGGGTTGCAGTATGAAGTGTTAACTGAGGGAACCGGACCGAAGCCGAAACCCACCGATAAAGTTAAGTGTCATTATCACGGCACTTTGATTGACGGAACTGTTTTCGATAGTTCTGTACAAAGAGGACAGCCTGCTACCTTTCCACTTAACATGGTTATTAAGGGTTGGACAGAGGCGTTGCAACTGATGTCTGTGGGCAGCAAATACAGGTTGTTTTTGCACCCGTCTTTAGCCTATGGAGAAAGGCAAACAGGCGCTGTTATCGGACCCAATAGCACATTAATATTTGACGTGGAGCTATTAGGAATTGGCTAGATAGAATCAAGTTTCTCAACCTTTTTTGGTTTAATTACTCAAAAGACTGTTTCAAATTCAAACGGTCTTTTTTTTTAGATTTAATATTAAATGGAGGAAGCTGAAAAGTAGAGAAAGTAGAAGAAGACAGGGGATACAGCATTGGCCCTCTGCAAAGAAAAATAGCAATCAATAGAAATGCAATAATTCCAATAGGAACTGTAAAGTAATGACGACAACGATGAGCAATAACCGCTCACCATTCAACTATTATTTTAAGCCAGCAAGATGAAGACTATTTGAATTATCATCTCTTCATACAAGCAAAAAGGCAAAACTGTTATACTCTTTCCGAAGTAGTTTGACCAGGAAAAAAGTTATTAAAAATGAGTTGGTCCGCGTAAATTCTTTTTTCAGCATTGCCAAACTGCTTTATTTTACTTAAAGGTTTCATAGCCAGGGTGTACCATTTCGGCGATATTCCATTTGATACCCATGCCAGATAATCTTCTTTATGCGCAGTGAGCCGGTTACTTAGCGACTTAGTACTTTGACCACCAGTTCTCATGTGAACTAATACCTCTGGAATGTATTGCACAACAATATTTTTTAGAAACATAAGACGCAGTAGTAATTCGTAATCCGATGAGCTTTTGAATTTTAAATTAAACAAACCATATTTTTCGTACATTTCTTTCCTAATAAATACTGTCGGATGTGGTGGCATCCATCCATTGTAAAACAGATTTTTATTATAACTGCCCGCAACCCATGTGCGAACGACCTTGTTTTTCTGTTTGCCATCTACGTATACAAGATCTCCATATACTGCGTCACAACCAGAATCTTCAAATGTTTTTACTACTTTTTCAATCACCTTGCTGTCAGAATAAAAATCATCAGAATTGAGAATTCCAATAATATCTCCGGATGCTATAGTAACACCTTTGTTCATTGCATGATAAATACCATTGTCGGCCTCTGACAATTTAGGCCCCTGGTGTCCGTACAGGTCGAGAAGATTATTGGTTTTATCAGTAGAAGATCCATCAATAATAACATGCTCTACATTTTTATATGTCTGTTGTTTTACAGATGATAAAGTGTCTTTTATCGTCCGTTCACTATTATAGGTAGCTGTAATAATAGAAACTTTCATAAATATCGCGTATTAGTATCTTTTAAAAATTAAGCTATTAATGGAACTCTAAAATCAATTAGCTCAGTAACTCTCTAAAGCGGCAGGGACATGTGTTTTCAATTTTTCTGCGTTAATAAAGTGATTATCAGATACATTAACGCAGAAAGGAAAAAAATATTTCCCAATTGAGGAACTAATTTATAATTCTAATTCTAATTTTTTCGGCAGGAACTCCCTGATAGACTGTGTACGGTTCAAGGTCATTGGTAGCAACCGAGCCAACAGACAATACAGAATGAGTTTTACAAGTTACATCAGGACAAATAGTGCAGTTAGCCCCAATCCAAACCCCATCTTCAATCGTGATTTTTCCAATTATCAAGTCAAAAAAACGCTTCTTATAGTTGTGATTACCAGTCAATAAAAGAGTACCCTGAGAGATACAAACATCATTTGCTATAGAAACAATCCCTAAGTTATCTATCCAAACGCGCTCTCCTATCCATACATCGTTGCCAATTTTTAACAGCCAGGGATACTTTATATTCACTGATGGTTTAATGGTAACCCTTTCTCCCACTATGGCTCCAAACAAGCGAAGTAAGAAGCATTTTAGACCATTAAAAACTGCAAAACTATTATTAAAGAAAATGGTGTTTGCAACATACCAAACAGCTCTCTTCCAGCCTGGTCCTGGGTTGTACCACTGGTTGTTATACCGGGATAATTGCATGGCTTGTTTGTCTTGCTGCAAGTAAGTTCCTTTCATATTTTTTTTGCACCCTGATATACCATAAAATAAGGATGATTATACAAACATAAGAAGCCACATTAAAAGTCTGGTGATGATCTAAAGAAGTAATGCCTGACCAACTTAGATGATTAGCAATAATTATTAATACGATACGCAAAACATTCAACGCAATAATAGAAACAATACCTGCAACCATCCACTTTACCTTATGACTTGCTGCACCAGTATTTGCAAAAACAAACGCAATCCAAAAACTGATTACTGCCCAGCCAAGACACGAAGGATTTACATGAACACCTCTTGAATGACCGATACGCAACGAATTATAATTCCTCTGAAAAACCTCGTAACCAGCAGCCTCTAATACGACCTTCGCACAACCTGTTAGCAGTTTTGTAAACTGAATTACGAGGTTAAAATGAGTTTGAAGGTATGATGAGTAAAGCCGGCCATCAGGAGCAATAATTCCGCGGTAAAAGGGAAAGAAGAAATAGAGGACGAAAAAACTTAATAAAAACTTTATTATAAAAAGATATGGTGAATTTTTATGCAACAAAATTTTCATCAAACTATATTTCTTTTCTAATGGCAACTTTCGTTTTCAAAACTATCATTACTTTTTATCATAATATATTAATTTATTTTAATTAATGAAATATTATTTTAATATTATATTATTAAAAAATTATAAATAAATTTTCTTATATACGCGGGAACGGCCCTCTGAGCATTATAAAAATAATAACGAAAAAAAAATTGGAAAATTGTTGTAAACGCGCCAGTTCTCGGTCAATGAAGACAAACTCTATTTCCATTTGTTGTTTACTTTTTACAGATAGGAAAAGTGTGAAATGCATTAGTACAACAGCAAAAATTTCTCAGTAAAATAATCACTAAAAGAAAAATTAGCCACGGTGATTTAACCATGCTGGAACGATGATTGAAATACTTTTATTTCTAATCAATACACTATGATTTATTTTAAAGGGCCGCAAAGGGTGAAGGCCCCCAAACTTTTCGACAAAGAATTTACGTCTGTCATAACACCTTACCCACCTGCGACTTTTAAGGGAAAGCGCTTTAAATATTTTGCAATTGGCATTGTTAGCTTACTCTTCGTGATCTATCTCTTTGGGCAAAAAAAATAAAAATAACCGGAGTTGCACCAGCAACTCTATGGACATTAATCTAACCGAAAAGAAGATAGCGACGATGTCAACTCCGATTATTTGTACAAACACAAACTATCAAAACCGAACAAAAACCACATGAATATGTGATTGAAAGATTGCTATCAAAGCCCAATCTTTGTATCACAAGAAATTGGGGGCAAGTTCTTGATTAATTGAAACCTCTTCCTTCGCGGAAGAGGTTTATTTATTTTAGTATTCTATCAAAGTTTTACTGCTGCTTTTTTTTCAAATTTTTTCCTCGAACTGTTCATTATTCAATTTTATTAGTAACCGTTTTAAGAACTACAGCGAGAGAAATATCAAGGATGAAAAGATGGCAGCAGCCGACAAAAATTTTCAGCTCTGTTGATTGAAAACTTTTGCGTCAGCCCAAATTCATCTACCTAATTCGTTGCATTTTTTAAGTGACTAGTATCATTATATAAAAGGTTATATCTAAAATGATCAGCCGAACATCTGTTACCGGCTCGGTTGCATTTTCCTACCTTCGCTTAAAATAAAATAGGTCTTTATGTGGTTCAACAATATCCTCGAAACGATCGGCAATACTCCCCTTATCAAACTCAATAAGATTACCAAAGACCTTCCGTGCACTGTGCTAGCCAAGGTAGAATATTTTAATCCAGGCAATTCAATTAAAGACCGGATGGCCGTAAAAATGCTGGACGAAGCCGAGAAAGCGGGAAAAATAAAACCGGGAGGAACCATCATTGAAGGTACAAGCGGCAATACAGGAATGGGTCTTGCGCTTGCAGCGGTGGTAAAAGGTTATAAATGCATTTTTGCTACTACCGATAAGCAGTCAAAAGAGAAAGCTGACATATTAAAAGCAGTAGGCGCAGAGGTAATCGTTTGCCCTACCAATGTCGATCCTGAAGATCCGCGTAGTTATTATTCAGTTGCGAAGCGCTTGCCAAAGGAAGTACCAAATTCATTTCATATGAATCAATATGACAATCTTGCTAACAGCCAGGCCCATTATGAAAATACCGGCCCTGAAATTTGGGAGCAAACAGAAGGGAAAATAACACACCTGGTGATAGCGACCGGAACTGGTGGCACCATTACAGGAACAGGAAAATTTTTAAAAGAAAAAAATAAAGACATACAGGTTTGGGCAATAGATGTATATGGCTCGCTTTTAAAAAAATATTTTGAAACAGGTGAGATAGATATGAAGCAGGTACATCCGTATATAACGGAAGGGATTGGTGAAGACTTTGTACCCGCAAACTACGACATGACCGTAATTGACAGATTTGAGCAGGTAACAGATAAGGATGGTGC
>JALYZZ010000343.1 GCA_030948675.1 Bacteroidota bacterium
TTACCCACAGTCATGCAGAGTTTGTTATTGACTTTGTGAGCGTAATGCCCGGTACTCCAAAAAGCAAAGTAAAAAGCCGGATCATTTTTACTCCCATGCACGCCAAGCGTTTTTTAAAGGCCCTTGAAGATAATGTAACACGGTATGAGGCCGCCAATGGTGCTATCCAGGATTTGGAACAGGTGGAGATCCCCCTAAACTTTGGCGGGCCAACCGCACAAGCATAAATGTGGAAAGCAAATTTTAGTATGTATTTCGTTTACTCTGACTTGTAATTCTCCAGGAACAGGTTCCAGTTGTATGTTTTAAAGGTTATGTGAGGAGTTTTGTCTTTTGGAACAATTTCTAATTGATGCAACAGGTTTATCATCTTTTTCTTTCCTCCAAAATCTCCCCTAAACCAACCCATGATAGCGGGTAAAGCAACGATATTTTCTTTTTCGTTGTACTCCGCTTCACCCTGCAAATATACTTTGGTGGCCGTGTTCAGTTGTTTATTCAATTGGTCTGGACTATAAAAGGCAATGGGTGGACAGCTTTTTGCTCCACAGTTTAAGGAAAAGTGGATCCTGTAGTCAACTGTGTCAACTCTTTGTTTTTTTTCAAATGAAGAAGGAAACAACTTCGTTAAATGTCCTAAACTCCACTTCACTTTTGAATGTCTTAAAATGCCGTGTTCGATGTCATCAAGGCTTAATGTTCTTCCCGCTATGCCGATTTGTTTATCTCCAAAAAAAGCGCCCCTGTTTTTATACTTATCAGGGTTTTTAGAAAGGATCACTTGGGTAAAAGCGTTATAAAGATTTATCCAGAAAGCTTTTTTATAAGTATCATTGATTAATTGTGCAGTCAGATCTTTTTGAGAAATTGCTTCCACAACTTTTACCAAAGAGTCAGTAGGTTCATGCGTTTTAGCTTGTAATAATAGCTTTTGAGAGGTCTCAATAAGGTTAAGATTACCGGCATCACCTTTAGCGTAAGCGTTCATATGTAGCGATAATATTGTTGCGAGAAATACTACTTTCATAAAAATAAATTACGTGAGATCGGCAATAATAGATTTATTTCAACTTCTAATAGTTCCATAACTCGCAGTTGTCACCTGCTTAAAAGATGAATGAGTTATCAGCAAAAGTAGTTTGGATCACCGGTGCGTCTTCAGGAATAGGAGAAGCGCTGGCTTATGCATTTGCCAGAAAGGGTGCAAAACTGGTGCTGTCTGCAAGACGAGCGGATGAGTTACAAAGGGTGAAAGCAGGTTGCAAAGGTGCGTCTATAGTGCACGCTGTGCCTGTCGACATCACTGATTTGGAAGAGGTCCAGTCCAAGGTACAATGGGTAATAGCGACAATGGGTACTATACACGTGCTCGTAAACTGCGCAGGCGTATCCCAGAGAAGTGTGGCTGTTAATACTTCCACAGACGTTTATCGTAGAATAATGGACGTCAATTATTTCGGAACTATCCAGCTTTCCCTTGCTGTTTTGCCGCATTTTATAAAACAGAATAGGGGGCATTTCATTGCTATGAGTAGTGTAACAGGTAAAATAGGTCTGCCGCTTAGAACTGCTTATAGTGCAGCCAAGCACGCAGTAGAGGGTTTTTTTAGCGCATTAAGAACAGAAATTTGGAAAACGGATATTAAGATTTTGATAGTACGCGCAGGAGCCGTAAAAACTAATATCGCTCAAAATGCTTTAACCGGAAACGGTAGCACTTACGCCAAAAGTGATGAGATAATTGAAAACGGGATAACAGCCGAGGTATGTGCAAACGCGATCGTAGACGCTTTTATGAAAAATAGAAATGAAGTAACGATAGGTTCAGCGAAGGAGAAGGCGCTTTTTGTAATTAACCGGTTTCTGCCAGGTGTAGCCTTTAACCTGATCAAAAGACTGGGAGGGAATAGCTAACTTTTGCTTTTAAACTTTTGGGCTTTTCAATACTAAAGTTATTCTTAAAACCTTACATACATTATTCATGAAAGGCTTGCCATCTAAATTCTACAAATCCTCCGCATGCACCTCTTTAATATTACCCTTACTGTCAGCTAGTATCAGGTAACCATTTTCTTTTTTTGTTTCAGCAACCAGGTTCTCTGAAACTAGTTTTAGACCTTCATCAATCTTTTTACTTTCCTCAATAAACTTTTTACAGTTGTCTTTCCAGCTCCATTTGGCCCTGCTATTATGTACAATTGCGGCATCTATAATTTGTCTGGTTATGTAATTAAGACTGTTAACCGACCCCTGAATGCCCTGCCAACAATTACATCCAACAACAATTAAACCATCAAGCTATTAAACCGTTCAACTATTACCCCTTCCTCAATTTCTTACCTTCACTTTCTCCTGGATGCAATGTTTTGTCCTTATTTAAACCCAATTTTTTTTGCTGCTCTGCAGACGAATCAGGAGGTGTGATGCCAAAACGCAGCTTCCATGAACGAATACCTGTTTTTAATTCTCTCAACAAATTTATAGGTGGTTTGAAACCGTATGCCCTGTATTTGCCTGGTTTTACTTTTCCTTTCGCACCAACAAATGTTTCAAAATCGCTTACCCATTCATCAAACCCATTCATAAACTCAATTTCCTTAATGGCGTCTTCGGATTGGTTTTCACTGTATTTTACTCCTTTGCCTGTAATCTCAGCCCGCCATAGATGATCAGGTACCTCTATTCCGCCATACCTGCACTGCCATACC
>JALYZZ010000347.1 GCA_030948675.1 Bacteroidota bacterium
GCAGCAGATCAGTTGATTTTCGCACCGCTTCAAATTCCTGCAGCAAGCTATCCCAACTTCTTCCAGATGCATTGCTTGCTGCCACATACTTACCTTCATCAAAACCAGGAAGCGGGGTTTTATCGCCACGTGCAATGGTTAGAGCGCGATAAGCAAAAATTCTTTCGGCATCGATTACATGCTGCAACAACTCTTTAATACTCCATTTGCCATCTGCATACCGATAGTCTATCTTTTGAAGAGGTATACTTTTAAAAAACGGAACCATGCCACCGCTGTATTTCCCGATTGCTTCCGCGACTGAGTCGGCCTCCATAAGGTTGATATAGTTTTGAAAATAAGCCGGAAAGCTGCCGGCAAGAAGGTTGGGCATATTATTTTTTTACAGGTATATTTTTAAACTCAGGTTTTGGAAGCACTTCTTTCCTGATTTCGTTTTTTTCAGGTTGTAGTGTCATGGCCAATTTTACCGCATTGTAAGCATTGATCAATCCGCCAGATGTACTTAGCTCGGTAAACGAAACCTTTTCTTTACTGCCTGGTTTTGTTACTTTCAGCGCCGGATCAGCAATGGCCGATTTTTCAATCGCATACTTAACCTGAGCTGCAGAAAGGTCAGGAAAATAAGAACGGATAACTGCCGCAACACCAGCAACCACTGGCGAAGCCATACTGGTACCCTTTAAAAAACCATAAGAACTTTTGCCGGGAAGTGTAGAGTAAATTTTTACGCCGGGCGCAAAAACGTCTACAGTGTTTTTGCCATAATTACTAAAGTCAGCCACATAATCGCCACTCACGCGTGGGTCGCTACTGGCACCTACCGTGATGAAGTTAGACGCCCTTCTATGCAGCACTTTCAAATCGGGATTGGGGAAATTGCCGGTAGTATCAGTATCTTCTCCATCATTGCCTGCTGCGTGAATGATTAATACATCTTTTAATTCAGCATATCTGACCGCATCATCTACCCATTTTTTCTCGGGCGACAAGCCTTTACCAAAACTCATGTTGATTACCTTAGCACCATTGTCTACTGCATATTTTATTGCCAGGGCAATGTCTTTATCGTATTCATCTCCATCAGGAACAGCCCTTATCATCATCACCTTTACATTTTGAGCCACACCATTTGCGCCAATACCGTTGTCTCGTTGCGCTCCTATAATACCGGCCACATGGGTACCATGCATAGGCGAAGGTCCCATTACATCATTATTGCCATAAAAGCGGTCGTTGATGTTGTTGTAATTGTCTTTTACAATTTCCTGCCTGTAATTTTCGGGCGCCGTGTTTTTCGCCTCCTGGCTCTTTTTTTTCTGGTCCATGTATTCTTCGAGCTCCGTAAAAATAGTAGCGTTGGTGTCTTCACTGTCTATGCCAGTGAGCTTCATAAAATTAATATACCCCAATTTGGCTTTTTGCCCCTGGGGAGATGTGGGAATAAATTTTTCTAATTCTGCCGTTGTAAAGGTGTCCTTTTTCATTTCCTCCTTCAATACCTTTTCATGCTTCTTTACTGCTTTGTAAGCCATCTCCAAAAACATCAATTCCATTTGCTCTTCAGGCCTGCCATTTACAATTTTTGAGGCTTGCTTCCACAATGCATATTGTTCTTTATCGTCGCCCGAAAGTTCAGCTTCATTTACCTGCTTATTATCAAACTTTGCTTTATACTTATGATAAATTCTGCTAGCTTCAGCAGATTCCGTTTTTACATTTCGCCCGTCTTTACCACCTAAAAAATTCCAGCCGTACACATCGTCTATATATCCGTTTCCGTCTTCATCTTTTCCGTTGCCCGGAATTTCTTTCGGGTTTCTCCACAAAATGTTTTTCAAATCTTCGTTAGTGGTATCAACACCGCTGTCAATGACCGCTACAATTACCGGCTTACTTTTTCTGCCCTTTAAAAGCTCGTATGTTTTATTGATGCTAATTCCATGAAAACTATCCGATGTAGCATCGAGCAAATGCCATCCTTTCAATGGATCGTTTTGCCCGAAAGCGATCGATGAAATAAATAATAGACCAGCTAAAAAAACCTTTTTCGCAATGCGCATTATATTAGTACTTTTTTGAGGTATACAAATTTCAGCAAAGCCCCACATTAAAAACCGTAACCGGTTAATTTTAGGAATAAATTATTAGAGCAGCATTTGTACCCGATGCCACTTCCGTTGCGACGCTCCTTTCAACAATATCTTTTCAATCAAACATTTTATTTCTCCAACTACTTATTTAATCACTCGTCTGCCCCTTCTTTTTAACTGCAATAAGTTCCAATTACACTCAACGTGAAATAATACCACCGGATATTTTATCAAGTCGTCGCTGTAGCTATGATTAATTTATTTTATTTGAATTATTCGTTATATTTAAATTTCATTCCGTTGAAAAGCCGATAATTATTTTAAATAAGAAAGGTACAAGACAACTTTTCTCAACAATCTTACTATAGTCACAATAAAAATAATGGCATGAAACGTTGTCTTTTAGCTGTGTTATCATTACTACTTGCATCTTTTACCAACTCATCTCTGGCACAGTATTATAACAACTTATTCTCCTATGAAATTGCTGCAGGCTTTGGTGGTATGAACTGTATTACTGACATCGGCGGATCGAACAGCGACAAGACCTATTACATCAATGAAATCAGACTTAAGAATACAAATCCATGCTTTAGCATTTCTGCGGAGGCAATGTACCAGAACCTAGTGGGATTAAGATTAGAGGGAACCTGGGGATCTGTTAAATCATCGGACGCAGATATCGAAGGTACGTCTGTGAATGCCCGGTCAAAGACAGTAAGAAATCTAAGTTTTAGAAGTAAGATTGACGAGGTGAGTTTACTTGCCGAATTTCACCCGCTTCTATTGTTTAACTACACAAAGTATCCGCCTTTATGGTCTCCGTATGTGCTGGCCGGCATTGGCGTCTTCTCATTCAATCCACAAGCTCTATTACACAACACGTATATTGATTTGGCCCCGCTGCATACAGAAGGTGAGGGTTTCTATGAATACAGCGATTGTAAGCCCTATTCCACCACCCAGTTTAATATTCCATTTGGCGTTGGTATCAGATACGAGGCTTCGGATGCTGTCAATCTCAGGCTTGAATTTACCCACCGTATTCTCTTTACTGACTATCTCGATGATGTGCATAGCGCCGGGTTTGTTGAACCTGAAATTTTTAAGAATTATCTTACTGCTACCGATGCAGCTAATGCTCAACAACTGTATAACAGAAGTCTTGATGGCAATATTCCGGCAAGGAGGGGTAACCCTGCAAACAATGATGCTTTTATGTCTGTATCTTTCAAAGTAGGGTTGGTGCTTCGCAGAAAAGCCCGGTATTAGATTGGGAGATTGCAGCAACAATATGCACTTAATCCAAAGATCATGTTATCGTTACGATGTGTGACACTTGCCAACTAAAAAACCTTATTGTATGCCAACATTGCACTTATTAATTAAAGGAAAAGTGCAAGGTGTCTTCTTTCGTGCATCGGCTAAAGAAGTTGCAGATCGATTAGGCATAACAGGCTGGATTAAAAACACAGACCCAGGCGATGTAGAAGCTGTATTGGCAGGAAGTGAAACTCAGTTAACAGTTTTCCTGTCGTGGTGCAGGCAGGGGCCGCGCGGGGCTACAGTTTCAGAAGTAATTTCGACAGAAGAGAAAGATTGCAGTTTTGAGCACTTTGCAGTAATCAGGTAATTGTGTCTCTTGCTTAAATAAATAATTTAGCCGGATCTTTTTAAGATCCGGCTAAACATTACTATCCCTGAAATTTAGTTAGCAGAAAATACGTTCCACATTAATCCCTGCTGCTAAACCTGCTTAAAAGTTTCAACATTTCTACATACAACCAAACTATCGTCACCATCAGTGCAAATGCACAGTACCATTCCATATACTTTGGGGCACCCATTTCTGCACCTTGTTCTATCATATCGAAGTCTATGATCAGGTTTAGGGCTGCTATCGCTACTACAAAAAGACTAATACCTATACCAAGTATGCTGCTGTTGCCAAACATCATAAAGTCCATTTGTACGCCAAACATGCTGATGATCCAGGTAACCAGATAGAAGATAGCAATACCAGCTGTTGCTGTTAACAAAACAGACTTAAAGCGTTGGGTAGGCCGTATGACACGAAAGTTATACAATAAAAACATTGCCACCGCTACACCAAGGGTTAGTCCTACAGATTGTATCACGATCCCCGGATATTTTTTAGCAAACATCTCATTTACGATAGCTGAAATAGCGCCAATAAAAAGTCCTTCCAACAGCCCGTATAAAGGAGCCAGATAGGGCGCCCATGTTTGTTTAAACGTGATAACAATGGCTGTAATTAATCCACCAAAAACCCCCGTAAGCATTAGCGGCATTATTGTCTCGGTTTTGCCCTGGTAGTATAAATGCCAGGTAAAAGCAGCTCCTGCGATAACCATTAAAAATAAAAATCCAAATTTATTCATTGCTCCCCGCGCTGTCATAATACCCTGTTGCCGATCAGCTACAGTTGTATTGAAAATCTTAGCTGTTAAGGTTGGATTTCCTGATTTAAAAAGTCCCATTTCTATTAATTTTTGTTTGATTAAAATTCAATAACAAATATAATTAAGTCCTTGTTATCAGTATGAAAAAGTTGATTGTAAATAATAGTTCGTTCGCTAATATTTATGTTATAAAATAACATGCATGGAGGTAATTTTATTGTTCTCTCCGACAAGGTTGCTTTTAAATTAAAAACCCTCTTCAATGCTTCCCTTACTTGCAGTACTTTTGTAAATTGCTTAAATTGTTATACAATAAGTTTAAAAGATGAATACCACAGAAGAAGTTTTACAGGACGTAGTTATAAAATTTGCAGGCGACAGCGGGGACGGTATGCAGTTAACCGGAAGTCAGTTTACAAACAATACTGCTATGCTTGGAATTGACCTTGCCACCTTTCCTGATTTTCCCGCAGAAATACGTGCGCCAATAGGCACGCTACCTGGGGTTAGTGGTTTTCAACTTCATTTTAGCAGCAATCGAATATTTACTCCAGGTGACGATTGTGATGTGTTGGTAGCGATGAATGCAGCGGCTTTAAAAGTTAATATCAAGAACCTAAAAAAAGGCGGTAAGATCATTGTAAACACAGACGGTTTTGATGCAAGAAATTTGCGGCTGGCAAATTATCCCGATGGTGTAAATCCCATCGAAGATGACAGCCTCACCAACTTTGAGGTAATCAAGATAGACGTTACAAAACTAACCCGTGAGGCTTTGAAAGATTTTGAGATGGGCACCAAAGAAAAAGACCGAGCAAAAAATATGTTTGTACTTGGTTTTTTATATTGGATGTACAATCGCAATATGGACAATACGGTTAATTTTTTAACGGAGAAATTTGGTAAAAAAGACATTATCTTACAAAGCAATATCAAGGCGCTTCGGGCTGGTTACAACTATGCAGATACTACAGAGACTTTTACTACGCGTTTCAGCGTAGAAAAAGCAAGAATGGCAAAGGGCAGTTACCGCAACATCATGGGCAACCAGGCTTTGAGTTATGGTTTAATTGCCGCGAGCCAGAAAAGCGGTCTGCAATTATTTTTAGGATCTTACCCCATTACACCGGCTTCAGACATTCTACATGAGTTGAGCAAGCATAAGGCGTTTGGAATAAAAACTTTTCAGGCCGAAGATGAGATAGCAGCGATTACGTCGGCAATTGGCGCAAGCTATGGAGGGCTGCTTGGTGTAACCACAACTTCCGGCCCTGGAATGGCATTGAAGGCCGAGGCGATGGGTCTTGCCATTATGCTCGAAATACCGCTGTTAATCATAAATGTCCAGCGTGGAGGACCTTCCACCGGGTTGCCGACGAAAACAGAGCAAAGTGATTTGATGCAGGCTTACTATGGCCGCAATGGCGAAAGCCCAATGCCCGTAATTGCCGCCTCTACCCCCAGTGATTGTTTTGCTGCAGTATACGAAGCCGTACGAATAGCGGTGCAACACATGACACCGGTGATCTTTTTAAGCGACGGCTTTATTGCCAACGGCTCTGAGCCCTGGAAGTTTCCAAAAAGCGACGATCTGCACAAGATTGAAGTGAAGTTTAAAACCGAACTGGGTGATCACGAAGAAAAATTTCAACCATACTTGCGCGATGAGAAACTGGTGCGCCCATGGGCTATTCCCGGAACGACCGGATTAGAACACCGGGTAGGAGGACTGGAAAAGCAAAACATTACCGGTAACGTTAGCTACGACCCCGACAACCACCAGTTAATGGTGAAAATACGGGAAGAGAAAGTTGAAAAAATAGCCCAGTATATTCCTGAGCAAAAATTAGATAATGGCCCAGACAAAGGAAAGGTACTTATCCTTGGTTGGGGAAGTACCTATGGG
>JALYZZ010000368.1 GCA_030948675.1 Bacteroidota bacterium
CTACTGGTCATCCAAACGGGGTATTACCAACGCGCAGCATCGGCAACTATGTTACTTACCAGCCTTATAATGGTCGTGGCATTCGTGAGTTTCCGTACACGACCGATATGACAAAAAATCCTGCAACGTTTGGGTATGTAAAACGCCCTGATTATTCTGAAACCCATTCGGTCGGTTTTGTTTGGTGTACTATGTTGTATGAGATGATGCAGGGATTCATCGACAAATACGGCATGAATGATAATGTGTATGAAGGAGCAAACCCAATAACAGGGCCCGACGGCAAAAACATGCCACCTTCATCGGCTAAGGGAAATAACATTGCCACTCGGCTGGTTATAGAAGCAATGAAATTGCAGCAAACAAGCCCAACTTTTATACAGGAGCGAGATGCAATATTAAAGGCAGACAGCTTGCTCTACTCAGGAAGAGATGTGTGCGATGTTATCTGGAAGGCATTTGCAAAGCGTGGACTGGGATTCTCTGCGGTATCAGGAACGAATGCCTTAGGCGATGAAGTAGAAGCTTTTGATGTTCCTTTAGCTTGTGACCCTTCTCAAAAAAGAGTAAGGATAGAAAAAAGTGCTCCAATAAAAGCGTTAAACAATGCAGCAGTTGCTTACACTATTAAAGTGACAAATCTTCTTGCTTTTGCTGCTGATAATGTGGTTATTTCTGATACTTTAATCAACGACCTTGCTTTTCAAAATGGTACAGTTACAAAGGGTACTTTGGCACAGTCAGGACAAATAGTAACGTGGACATTAAACCTGGCAGCGCGTGACACTGCCGTGATGACCATCAATACGATTTTAAGTTCAGCGAATGCATCAACGCTCGTTTTCGGCGACGATCAGGAAGGTGCTACAACTAGCTTTATCCCTGCTAATATGGGCGGTGTTGATACATGGACAAAGAAAGACAGCGCTTCACAGGCGTATAGTGGCAGCCGCTATTGGTTTGCACCAGACACAGATCTAGGCGGCTCTAATACAACCCTTACTACATCAAATCCAATTTCTGTAGTTGCAAGCAGCACCCTTGTGTTCATACACAAATTTGCCACCGAAGTCAATTACGATGGTGGAGTTGTAGAAGTATCTACTGATAACACTAACTGGAGTTATTTGCCAGCAAACAAGTTTATCAAAGGTTCTTATAACGGTTCTATCCCAACAGCAAATAATCCAAGTATTGGTACATCTGATTTGGCTGCATTTAGCGGGGCGTCTAATGGATATATGGTATCAATAGCTAAATTGGAAGATTATGCCGGCAAAGCAATTTACATCAGATTTAGATTTACTTCAGATGTTGGCGGCGGAAGCGTTACAAACGGCGGATGGTGGTTAGACGATGTGTATGTGCTAAACAATCTCACCCAAATAACCAACAGTGCAGTTGCTATTACCACAACAAATGCACCCGTTAGTTTTAGAGAAGGCACAAATGCAAGTTCTTCAAGCAGCAGTTTTGTTTTAGACAATAAAACGCTTGCAAGCAACCTTGGTAGCTTAACAGCAGTCACCAGCGGTCAGTCAATTAAAGTTAGCTGGAAGACCTTCAGTGAACTAAATACTTCCACATTTGTAGTTGAAAGAAAAGCGCCTGCACAAACTGATTTCATAAAAATTGGCGAAGTAGCTGCTGCAGGAAATTCTAACAGCACAAAAGAGTATAGCTTCAGCGATAATACAGTTACTTCTTTGAAGAAATACCAATACCGGATTAAGGAAGTAAGCAAATCAGGTGAGTTTATGTACACAAACATCGCAGTTATACAATTTGGTGCACTTGAGTTTAAAGCATCAGTTTACCCAAATCCTGCTGACAATGTGGTAAACCTCAGTATTGTAAATCCTGCTGCTAATAAAATTACTATCAATGTTTTTGATGGTATAGGTAAGAAACTATTTACCTTAAATGGCGGCAATAGCGAAAGCAATTTGATATCAATACCGGTAACGTATCTTAAGCCTGGTACTTACTACATTGAGGTTAATTCCGACGATAACCATACAACGCTTCATTTTATTAAGAAGTAAAAAAAGCAATTTCAGAATTAACAAGAGAGGTTGCCGTAAGGCGCCTCTCTTGTCGTTTCACGCCGTCGCTGTTTGTCATTATTTCTCTTACCCGCTTGCTGTAGGTAAGCAATAAAAGGTTAAAATTTAGAAGACGAAACCAATCTTATTACCTTTGCGCCTCGTTATGAAAGCAAGAACACTTAAAAAGGATAAGGTCAATATTATTACCCTGGGTTGTAGTAAAAACATGGTGGATAGTGAAGTACTAAGTGGACAACTTAAGGCTAATGAAATTGACGTAGTTCATGAAAGTGCAAAGAGAGACCATAACATTGTTATTGTAAATACATGTGGCTTTATCGATAAGGCAAAAGAAGAAAGTATTAACACCATTCTTGACCAGGTTAGCCTTAAAAAAAGAGGCAAGCTGGATAAAGTATACGTAACGGGCTGTTTGAGCGAACGATACAGGCAGAACCTTGAGGATGAGATACCGGAAGTTGACGCATTTTTTGGCACAATGGAGTTGCCTCAAATACTTAAGAAATTTGATATTGATTATAAAGCAGAGCTGGTTGGTGAGCGTTTGTTAAGCACACCTTCGCATTATGCCTATCTCAAAATAAGTGAAGGCTGCAATCGCACGTGCTCATTTTGCGCCATTCCGTTAATGCGTGGAAACCATGTAAGTAAACCTGTTGATCTGTTAGTTGCCGAAGCGGAAGGTCTTGTAAAACGTGGCGTTAAAGAAGTAATGCTGATAGCACAGGAGCTTACTTATTATGGATTAGACCTGTATAAAAAACGGGAATTGCCCCGCCTATTACATGCTCTTGCTGATGTAAAAGGTCTTGAGTGGATTCGCTTGCACTATGCGTACCCAAGCAAGTTTCCAATGGAAGTGTTGGATGTGATAAGAGAACGCGACAACATTTGTAAGTATATTGATATGCCTTTGCAACATGCCAGCAACAATATGCTGAAGTCAATGCGGCGGCAGATAACCAGGGAAGAGATGACCCAGCTTGTACATGATATTCGTGAACGAGTACCCGGAATATGTTTACGTACAACTTTGATAACAGGATACCCGGGTGAGACTGAAGCGGACGTCGAAGAACTAAAGGGCTTTTTGCAGGAGACACGGTTCGACCGGGTCGGTATCTTTACCTATAGTCACGAAGAAAACACTAGTGCTTATGATTTGGTTGATGATGTTCCTGCCGGGGAAAAGGAACGCCGGGCACAGGAAATTATGGAGGTACAACAGGAAATAAGTCTTGAAAAAAACCAGGAAAAAGTGGGTAAGGTTTTCAAAGTGCTGATCGATAAAAGAGAAGCCGGACGATATCTTGGCCGAACCGAATTTGATAGTGTAGAAGTAGATAATGAGGTAGTAATTAATACCTCAGCGCGATTAGCAATTGGTGAGTTTGTACATGTAAAAATAACCCGTGCATATGATTACGACCTTGAAGGTGAAGTGATTTAGAGCACCACCATCCTTTGTTTCCCCTTGTTATTGCGCTTTACTCGTTTTTATCCCTCTAATAAACCTTAACACCGCTGACTTATCTTCGCACTCAACTAATTTGAATGGAAACTAACTGCGAACACTTAAGCTACCAAAACACAGGTTATTTTTCTAAGATGATGAATGACTATGTGAGCGGAGATGAAAAATTAAATCCATTCTTCAAGCATCCTGTTTCTGTAGCTGGAGTGAAAGCTTCAATGGAAGCAAGAAGACAGTTTAATACGCCGCGTGCTTTAC
>JALYZZ010000576.1 GCA_030948675.1 Bacteroidota bacterium
GCTAAAAGCTGCTCTTTTTCATTGCATACAGTACCATTACTTTTTAAAATCACGTAGAAAAAGTAGCCATTCAGATAACAAAATAATATTAATAAAGTTTTTTATCAGACTGCTTATTTTTGAAGAATGCTTAAAGTGATATCTATAGTATGGAACAGCTTTAAAATGGCGTTGCAGGAATTGAAGAACAATAAACTTCGCACGTTTTTATCGTTATTTGGCATTACTATTGGCATTTTTTGTATCATAGGGGTGCTAGCAACTGTGGAAGGTCTTCAGACAAAAGTACAAGCTGATTTAAAAAATCTTGGAACAAACACGATCTATATTGACAAATGGTCTTATGCGGGCCGTGGACCCGATTATCCATGGTGGAAATTTGTAAAAAGACCCAACGTTAAATATCAAGAAATGCAAATGGTAAAGGCAAGAGCTACGCTGGCATCCGCAGTTTGTTACACCATTAGGTCTAATGGTAATCTTGAACATAATGACAATGTTTTGAACGGGGTTAGTGCTTACGGTGTAACGGAAGAATTCAACAAAGCACTAACTGTCAACATTAATTATGGGCGCTATATTTTAGAGTCTGAATTTAAGCAAACGGCACAGGTAGTTTTGTTGGGGTATACAAACGCAGAAAATCTATTTGGTACGGCAGAAAGAGCTGTTGGACAGAAAGTAAAATTTCAAGGGAAAAATTTAACTGTTGTCGGAGTAATCAAAAAACAGGGAAGCAGTTTCTTAAATGAATGGCAATTCGATGAATGTGTAATTCTGCCTTACAAATTGATGTCAGTAATGTTTGCCGTAGAAAATTGCCGTCCCAACATAATGGTGAAAGGCCCCGAAAGTGTATCTACTGCTGCATTGTTAGATGAGTTGCAAGGAATTATGCGTTCAGTGCACCGACTAGGTCCGCGTCAGGAAGATGATTTTGCTTTAAACGACATTCACTTGCTTACCGAGCAAACGGATACTATTTTTGGTTCTATTAACTTAGGCGGCTGGGCAATAGCGGGCTTGTCTCTTATTGTTGGTGCCTTTGGTGTTGCCAACATTATGTTTGTAACAGTTCGCGAGCGCACAAGCCAAATTGGATTAAAGAAAGCGATAGGGGCCAAAAGCAGTACAATACTTACAGAATTTTTACTTGAGAGTGCGTTCCTTTGCCTGTTAGGAGGATTGATAGGTTTGATTCTTGTATTCATTCTTGCGAAGGTCGCTACTGCATTTATGCCGTTTCCAATTAACATTTCGGTTGGTACCCTTACGCTGGCCATTTCAATCTGCTTAGTTGTCGGCGTTCTTGCGGGTATTATTCCAGCTTCCATTGCCGCTAAAATGAACCCGGTTGTAGCCATACGAATGAAGTAAGCCTTGAAGAGATTTAAAGGAGTGAAAGAATTTTTAGTTTTGCCCAATGAATGATGTTACAGCAAAGCCGCATCACGGCAACAGTACTATCTTAGCAATAGAATCTTCCTGCGACGACACCGGCGCTGCTGTTTGTAGAAACGGCACTATTCTATCTAATGTAATCGCTTCTCAAAAGATACATGCACAGTATGGTGGTGTTGTGCCGGAGTTGGCTAGCCGGGCGCACATGCAGAATATTGTACCTGTAGTCGATGTGGCTTTACGACAAGCAAATTTGCAATTAAGCTACATAGATGCAGTTGCATTTACCCAATCACCTGGCTTAATCGGGAGTCTACTTGTCGGAGCCCAGTTCGCAAAATCACTGTCCTTATCGCTTCAAAAACCTTTGATAACGGTTCATCATATGCAAGCACATGTGCTGGCAAACCTAATAGCTGAGCCAACCCCAACTTTTCCATTTTTATGTTTAACCGTTAGCGGAGGCCATACTCAAATAGTGGTGTGCGAAAGCCCTTATATAATAAAAGTTATTGGCGAAACGATCGATGATGCGGCAGGCGAAGCATTTGATAAAACCGCAAAACTAATGGGCCTGCCTTATCCAGGCGGTCCATTGATAGATAAACATGCAAAAGAAGGTAACCCCGCGCGTTTTGTTTTCCCTGAGCCCAACATTCCTGGTCTTAATTTCAGCTTTAGCGGACTAAAAACTTCAATTCTATACTTTCTACAAGCCAAAAAAGCGAAGAACGAAAATTTCATCCAACAAAACTTGCCCGATATCTGTGCGTCTGTTCAGGAAAGAATAGTGTCTATTTTGCTAAAAAAGCTGCAAAAAGCAGCTTTTGAAACGGGTATTAAAAACGTTTGTATCGCCGGAGGCGTAAGTGCTAATAGCGGACTTAGAGATGGCCTTCTTAACGTAGGCAAAAAACTGAATTGGAACACGTTTATTCCTGCATTTGAATATTGCACAGACAACGCTGCAATGATAGCTATTACCGCTTATTACAAATACCTTCAAAAAGACTTCGCCGAATTATCAGTGACGCCAACAGCAAGGGCTGAATGGTAATACACATTACAAGTTCAGGCAACTATTAGTGAAAAGACTCTAACATATTTTTATGTAAAGAAGCTGCGCTCCAGTAGCCACTTGCGATAATTCTTCTTATCGTAAATAAAGGATCATCAGGGTCACGTTTTGTGCTTAAGATATAAGCTGACCTTACACCTCTTTTCTTCAATTCAGGAATAGCCTCACGGTTCCATAAACCAAATGGGTAAGCAAAATCAATCGCTTTTTTGCCTGTAATGTCTTCGATTGTCTTCTTAGGCTTTTCTATTTGGGTTTTCCAGTCCTGCTCTGTTTTATATCCTTTAACACTATGGTGATCCCAGGTGTGAGAGGTAACAACATGGCCTTCATCAGAGAGTTGTTTCACCTGTTCACGCGTCATATACTTAGGACGATTTAATGATACTGTCATTATGAAAAAAACACCCTTAAAACCATATTTTTTCATTTCCGGTGCAGCAATATTAAATTGATCATCATCTGTATCGTCATAAGTAAGCATTACCGGCTTCGAGGGCAGCGAGCCGCCAAATGCGAGATAGTTATACAACTGATCGGGGAGCACGGTATGGTAACCGCTATCTGCCAATAATTTAAGATCCGCTTTAAATAATTCTATCGGCCTAATGTAATCCCTGGCCCCCTTCGAGTCGGTGCCGATCCAATCTCTTATTTGATGATAGCAAAGAACCGGAACTTCTTTTCTGGAAAGTATAGTCGCAGCATCTGCCCTTACTTTCGAGCCTGAAGTTTGTTGCACAGTTTCAATGGAAGACGAAACTGTGTCTTTTCGAACTTCAATTTTCGGTTTAGCAGGCTCATTGCATGCTATTGCACAGAGCGAAATAAGTATCAGCAAAGGGAAAAACACTTTTGTCATGGATCATTTTAATCGTGCAATAATTTGCAACATTAATCTATTCAATGTCGTCGCACAAAAATTTCCACGAAAATAAAAGCAAACGCATGAAATTGCGAAAAACATTTTAAAAAGTAGCAATACCTATAACAAAAAAGACGCTATTCCGCCCATCGAACAAAAGGCAAACAATGTTGCAGATGAATCGGATGTAGATGCATCCTTTGAAAAAATTGAAATAGCGAAGATTGTAATGTTGGGAGAAGCATCTAACGGCACGCATGAATCCTATACTTGGAGAAGTAACATTAAGGCACCCATTTTAGCGTATAACTATACAATAGAAATTACAGTTAATGTAGGCGGACTTCAGCACAAGATGGAAATAATTAATTGGACAATAGTTAGACAAAAAACGGACGATTGCAATAATTAAAAAAGTCCCAACAACGGGACTTTCTTAATTATGGTAACTATTTAAAAGTGTCAATTATTCTTCTGCAACCTGGAACGTTACATATTGAATAGCCTGGTAAATTACATTTCGTCCATTCTGTACAGCAGGTTCCCATTTAGGACCTTTCTTAATGACCTTTACGGCTTCAGGGCCGCAGCTCGGACATGTTTTTGGAACTTCAATCGCTTGAACGTTGCTTATCCCGCCTTCCTTATCAACAATAAACTGCACTTTCACTGTATAATTACCGGCAGGAGCTCCGTCGTCAGCAGCAACGTTAGCGTTTAGGTTTCTTTCCAAATACCTTTTCCAACCATCCATTCCACCTGGAAACTTAGCCTCTTTTTCTACTTTAGTAAAAACCTTGTCATAGTCTTCCTCTACTTTTTTAGGGGCTTCAACTACGCCTGTACCTTTTGCTTCAACAGGAGGAGCAACAAAACCCTCGTCTTTTTTACCTTCCTGATTAATCACACCAATTTTTGTCTCCTCCAATTTTTCTACCGGTGGGGGTGGCTCTTTCACTTCCTCATCCTTTACTATTTTGGGAGGAGTAAATTTAGTGATTTCCACCTTTGGTGGCTCAGGCTTAGGTGGAGGTGGTGGTGGAGGCGGCTCAGGCTTCTTCTCGTCCTTCTTAATATCCTCCAATTGCACATCCTGAACAATCATTTTGTTCTTGTCTTTGTCTCCAGAATTGCCTAAGATTTGAGTAAGAAATATCAGCATACATATAGCAGCCATAGCAATCATGGCAATAGTTATACGCTTGTTATATGTTTTTCTAAGCTCATAAGCCCCATAATCCTTATTTTTTCCCTCGAAAAGGATATCCAGGAAGTCAGAACTCATAATTTTGTCAATATCCATAATAATATTTTTTAAAAAGTTATCCCAATGAAATAATGAAATGAACTTTATTTAGCACCGTTAGCATCAGAAATAGCAAGCAATTTTTCTTCTACATCGCTTATATCAACAAGCGCAAACCTGCTGATAGTGTTAATAGTCATTTCATCTAGCATATCTACTACGTTTTTGTAAGTAGACTCATTACCTGGTTTAATAACAATAACAAGATCGTCAGCGGGTGTACTTCTCTTTTTGCCTATAATTACATCGCGCACCTTTTTCATGGTGGTGTTTTTTAAATTAGAAGCAGTAGGATCTAACTGACCTTCGTAATAGTAGACATTATTGTTTTTACCTAATAACAGAGTTAACGCTCCACTTTCTTTAGCTCTATTTTGTTCTTCCGGCTTATCAGTATCCTTTGGCAAAAAAAGTTTCATCGCCGTGGGCTGACTAATAGTAGTAGTGAAGATAAAGAAAGTAATCAATAAAAAACCAAGGTCAACCATGGGTGTAAGATCTACACGGGTAGATGCTTTTTTTGCCTTCTTGACGCCTGGGCCTTTTTTATGACCACCCCCACCCGAGGTATCCATTTCTGCCATAATAGTAAGTTTAGTAAGTTAAAAAAATCTTTTTATTCTGTTGCAGATGCAGTAGCACCACCGCCTTTCATGTTTTGCCTCCAAAGATCACTTCCTTCAGGAACACCTTCAGAATTAGTAACCATCTGAAACTTAAACTGATCGTTCTTTTTAAATGCAGTTATTACATTTTTAAAAGTAGGATATTTAGCGAGATTATCTCCCTTCAATAAAATATTCAACTTTGTATTTGTGCTAGCATGAGCTGCAACAATTGCTTTCATCCAATCAGTAACTTCATTGTGAAGAGTATCTTTCGCAGGAATACCAGGCAATAGGTCGCCTTTTAGCTTATCCGCTGGTATTTGCAAAGAGGACTTAAGCTGGGAAAAAGGTGTACCGAAAAAAGGCGCTTTTTTAAATGCGGTTATGTCAGCAGGAGAAAGGCCAGTACCATTGTTCGCATTAAGCTGATTTGCTACCGCTGCTTTCACCTCTTCATTATCCATTGATATGAACACCTTTCCCTCTTTCGTAAAGCTTATTAAAGTAACATCTTTATCGGGTGCAATTTTAGATGATACTGAACTTGGTGTCTCAACCTGTATATTTTCTGCCGCTTTTGGTTTCGCAGTAAGAATGAAAAAAGACAATAAGAGAAAAGCGACATCACACATTGCCGTCATATCTACCGATGTACTCTTTCGGGCTATTTTGGGTCTTGACATGATTTAAATTTTAGTACTATTAGTTTAAGATGCACGATCTACTATTTTCCACAAAAAAAAACTATTTATAATTGGCTGCAAAACTCTGAGTTAAAGTGAAACCAGATTCATCAATACCGTAAGTAATACCATCAATTCTTGTAGTAAACACGTTGTACATAATAATAGCAATCGCTGAAGTACCAATACCTAAAGCTGTATTGTAAAGAGCCTCGGAAATTCCTTGAGACAATTTCTGGGATGCTTCTGCGCCACCACTTTCTCCTAATGAAGAGAAAGAACGGATCATTCCCATTACCGTACCCAATAGACCTAATAACGTAGCAACCGATGCTATAGTAGAAAGAAATACCAAGTTCTTCTCCAGCATGGGTAATTCCAGTGCAGTTGCTTCTTCTACTTCTTTTTGAATATTTAATACTTTCTGGTCCGTATCTAATTCCGTATTAACAATCATTTCTTTGTATTTACGTAGACCAGCCTTCATAACATTTCCAACTGATCCCTTTTGCTTATCGCATTCTATGATAGCTTTATCAACGTCTTTATTAGCAAGATGAAACTGCACTTTTCTAATAAACTCGGTAATACTTCCACTACCTGCTGCTTTTGAAACAGTAAGAAATCTTTCAATAACAAATGTCAAAACGATTAAAAAACATCCAATTAAA
This sequence comes from Bacteroidota bacterium, assembly GCA_030948675.1. Classification (GTDB taxonomy): domain Bacteria; phylum Bacteroidota; class Bacteroidia; order Chitinophagales; family Chitinophagaceae; genus Segetibacter. Next base: position 6,613 of record JALYZZ010000576.1, read on the forward strand.
ACCGGTACAATAATTCCCCCTTGGTACATACGGGCAAGCGATGATTTAGGTCCTTCATGAGTTGGCCAAAAACCTCCCGCTTTGTCTGGATTTGTAAAATTCGAATCTGATCCAATAACATAACGCCAAATGATATAACCCAAAATAATACATAAAAGAGGTGCAATCCATGAAATAGAGTTTCCTGCTTTTCTAGGCTGAACCGATGTTACGCTTTTTACTGTTGCAGTTGGTTTAGTTTCCGCCATGATACAATTTTTTTTGTTTAAGAATTTGTTTGATGATTTAAATAAAGCAATTGTTTCGCAATTCTAATGAAAATAATAATCTAAAGATAAAAGGTTACTACAAATATTTTTCTCATTCAGTAAAAATAAAAAAAATATTCTTTAAAAGGCATGTCGGTAATAAACCAGAACGTAGTAC
>JALYZZ010000413.1 GCA_030948675.1 Bacteroidota bacterium
GGCAAAGCAACGGGTGATTCGGTATTGGTGCAAATAAAACATCGTTATCCTGATGGCAGCGATAGTTTAATTTTTAATAAACGTATTAAATCAATTCGCTTCACAGACTCTATTTCCGTAGAAGTGCCTATAGTGGCTAACAGAGACAAGGGCGAAAACAAGATTATTGTAACCGTCGATGCTGATAATCGTTATTCTGAGTTAAGTGAGACAAACAATACGGCTGCAAACGCCTTCACTATTTTTGAAGATGAGCTAACGCCAGTCTATCCTTATAATTTTGGCATCGTTAACAAGGCCAACATTAAACTCGCCGCAAGTACCGCGAATCCCTTAGTAGAAAGCAGACAGTATTTGATGGAAATGGACACTACTGAAAATTTTAACTCTTCTTTTAAAATCAGCCGCAGCATTGCGTCAAAGGGAGGATTGATAGAATTTGATCCGGGAACTACACTAAGCGACAGCACCACATATTATTGGAGAGTAGCTCCATCTAGTTCAGGTGTTATTCGATGGAATTCCGCTTCGTTCACCTATGTAAGCGGAACCAGTACCGGATTTGGACAATCGCACTATTACCAACATAAAAAATCTGCTGTAAAAGATATTTTTATCGATAGTGCATCCCGAAAGTGGCAGTTCAGTACCAGGCCAAATACATTAACAATAGTAAACTCTGTTTATCCTGTTAGTGGCGATGAAGACAGTCATTTTAGCTTCGCAATCAACGGCATCATAAAAACGTCGAGTGCGTGCATGGGCCACTCCATTATATTTTTTGTATTTGATCCTATCACGCTTCGGCCCTTGTATAACCAGGCAATACCTTCTACTATACCTTCTGTGGTTACCGGAGGTTTTATGGGCAGTGCCCCTAACTGCGGAAAAGATATGGTGCAGTACAATTTTGAGTTCTCGTACATGGACACAGCTTCCAGGAGAAAAATGCGCGATTTTATGGATTGGATTCCTTCAGGTTATTATGTGGCGATAAGAAGTAATCTTGACGGGCCATACGATCAGAACCCGTATGTAGATACCTGGAAAAATGATGGTGCAGTGTATGGTGAAGGAAATACACTGTATAGCAGGCTGAAGAACGCAGGATTTTCTGATCTTGATGCTTACACCTATGCACGCATCTGGGTATTTGCTTATCGAAAAAACAATACTTCTTTTACACCTGTGTTTAAAATGAGCAGTGCGTTGGAAAGAATTACATTAAATGCTACCATCAATACGCCAGCTACTGCCGGCTTTATTACCTCACCGGCCTTTGGCCCTGCTAAAGCCTGGAAACAGGTAAAATGGAGGGGTTACAGTATTGAAGCCCCGTCGCACGATGTTTATTCTGTTAAAGTCATCGGCATTACTTCCACCGGCCGCGAAGACACACTTTATACACTCCGCCCCGACCAGCAAGACTTTAGTTTATCGAACGTCAGTAGTGCTCAATATCCTTATATGCGTTTGGGTATGCCTAACCAGGACACTGATACAAGCGCACTTACTCCCTACCAGTTGCGATATTGGAGACTGTTCTACGACCCTGTTCCCGAAGGAGCGATAGCGCCGAACATCGTTTTTACGTCAAAAGATACATTGGAGGTGGGCGAAAAACTAAACTTTGCAGTAGCTTTTAAAAACGTAAGCGACGGTGTTTTTGCTGACAGTGTGAAAGTAAACATGGTTGTGTATGATAAAAATAACGTTGGAAATATTATTCCGGCCGCCAGCCGCAAAAGCCTTCAACCTGGCGATACAACCCTCATCAATTTTTCGGTCGACACAAAATCGTTGCAAGGCGCAAATACGCTATATGTAGATGTAAATCCGGGCAATGCACAACCTGAACAATATCATTTCAATAACTTTCTGTATAAAAACTTCTTTGTGCGCGCCGATAACTACAACCCGGTAATGGATGTGACTTTTGACGGAGTGCACATCCTAAATGGAGACATTGTTTCTGCGAAGCCAAAGATTGTTATAAGATTAAAGGACGAGTCAAAATTTCTTGCCTTAGACGACACATCGCTAACCACGGTGTTTGTTCGTTATCCCGGTAGCAACGGAAGGCTACAGAGATTTGCATTTGGAACTGATACGCTCAGGTTTATTCCAGCCAACCTTTCTTCCGGTAAAAATGAAGCAACGATAGAGTTCTCACCCGCTTTTCTACAGGATAGCGAAAGTGATTTTTACGAGCTACACGTAAAGGCGAAAGATAAGAGCGGCAACGCTGCCGGAACAGTGGAATACAGTGTAAGGTTCCAGGTGTATAATAAGCCAATGATTTCAAACATGTTTAATTATCCAAATCCTTTTACCACTTCTACAGCCTTTGTCTTCACTGTTACCGGCAGTGATGTTCCTCAAAACATTCGTATCCAGATCATGACCATTACCGGAAAAATAGTAAAGGAAATAACGAAGCAGGAACTTGGGCAACTGCATATTGGAAGAAACATTACGGATTACAAATGGGACGGGACGGACCAATACGGTCAAAAGCTTGCTAATGGCATCTATTTATATCGTGTTATAACCAATCTTAACGGAGCATCTCTTGACAAGTTTAGCACGATAGATGCAAATGGCGATAAAATAGACACAGACAAGTATTTTAATAAAGGCTATGGAAAAATGTATTTGATGCGCTAGAATTCACCACATGAAAGAAGTTGTTAGAATAATGGGAGTAAATTTGCCAAATGAATGAAGTGGGAGTAGGCAGCAGAGTAATTAACTTTCTGGTCGATACGATCCTTATTGCTTTGATTGCCTATGGGCTGTATAAATGGAATAGCTTCTACGTCTATTACTGGCACCATAAATTCTACCCCTTTTATTTGTTCTTTTACCCGATGATTTTTGTGTACTACACCATCTTTGAAGCTATTTTTAGCCGGTCCCCCGGTAAATGGCTGTCTATTACAAAAGTTCAAAATTTAAAAGGCCAAAAGCCGGCATTCTACCTGGTTCTTTTAAGGTCACTTTTGCGATTGACATTAATCGACATGTTTTTCATTCCCCTTTTCAACAGGCCGTTGCATGATCAATTAAGCAAAACAAGAGTAGTAGAAGCATAAACGACAACACCTATCCATGCTGTGCTAGATTAAGGGCTCCTTTGCAGGTTACTTCGCCACGCCAATTGTTACGCGTCTTTTAATAACCTGATTACCCTTTGGCTAACATTTTTACGAAATTCAGCGGTTTTAAAGGACAAAAGAAAAGAAAGTTTTGGTAGATGATCTTCCCGCCATTACTTTTGCACCCAGATCGCGAAGTAGAGCAGCGGTAGCTCGTCGGGCTCATAACCCGAAGGTCGGAGGTTCGAACCCTCCCTTCGCAACTAAAACAAAAAGCCGTCTTCACATTAATTTTGGGACGGCTTTTTTATGTATCGTTTGTGAGCTATTTTTTATAATTATTTGCCTTGAAGAAGATCTTCACGCTGATCAGTCGTCGTTTCCACTTCGGTTTTTTATACTTGCTCCAGCACTCGCATTCATTACTTTACCGATTCCCTGTCCTTTATAATAGATATTTGAGCCCCCGGTAGCATCAGCGTTTAACTCATTTGTTACTGTTACTTTTATATTTGATGCCCCGGATGAGGATGCTTTGCAGTTTTCTACACTTAATTCGTAACTATTTACTTTAGCCGCTCCGCTTGCATCTATTAATGCATTTTTTGCTGTTCCGGATAGCCTTGCTACAGATGCTCCACTAATTTCAAGATTTAGTTTATTCGCATTTACAATGCCTTTTATTTCACTTGCTCCGGAAATGTCCATTTTTAAATCATCACTTTTCAAGGCGCCGCTTATGCTTGCATACGATGCTCCCGATATATCAAGACGATTTAAGTCGGTTACAGTTACATAAGCTTTCAACTTACGGTTCGTCCAGTTAAATCCGTTCCACAC
>JALYZZ010000418.1 GCA_030948675.1 Bacteroidota bacterium
AGTATGAAGAATGGTAAGACATGTTATCATCAGACAGCGCTTTGCCTTTTGGAAGTTCATCGGCTTTTAATGAGAGCGGTAAATGAAAGATGGTTGTATCTGTTTTTTTGTAGGGATATTGAAAAAGATAGTCTGTTTTTCTCGCTTCGTAACCAGCTAATTTTTCCTTGTTAAGCAGGCTAATAGATTTGGGAAAGAAGAGTCTACTACCCGCTTTAAATTGAAAAAGTTTTTTATAGACCGAACGCAGATTTAATTGATGAAGGTTTGTTTCATTCTTATCAGTCAAATAAAACTCGTCTGGCTCTTTGTAATGGAGATAATTTACAAATAGCTCCTTTTGTCGCGTTTCTTCCATTTTGGTAACTGCATCTAATAATTCAAAAAAACTGCCGGTGCTTTTTATGCTTGACTTTACTTCGGCGCCGCCTTCTTCGTTTAAAAAAATATCAGTTACCGTCTCCAGTGCATTTTGATTATAATCGCTTTTTGGGGTTGCCACCATTATCCCGCCATTTTCGGTTAGTAATAAAGCATTCTTATTCTCAGTAAAACTGCCCAAAAAACCTGCATCGCTATTGTTGCTGGTACACTCCAGCCAAATGCTGTCTTTCTGTAGCGGCACGCAAAGTATTACATGATTAAAAATGTTTTCAGGAAAATCAGGGTTTGCCGGTGCCCGGTTATAACCGGCATTTACAAGCGCCGGATAAGACTTAATGCCGGCCACTAAAAGCAGATTGCGCATGTAGTTTGTAAGGGCTTTGCAATCACCATATCTTTTTTCATCTACAAACCGTGTTGAGAACGGCTTATAACCCCCAATGCCAAACTGGATGCTTACATAACGCATGTTCTTTTTAAGGTAATCGTACAGTACCCTGATTTTATTTTGCACATTAGGTACATCTTTAATCATTGCCTTTATTTCATCCGTCCGTTGCGGTGTAAAACCGTTTTTTTCATCATACAAACCGTAGCACCATCTGCCAAAGTCGGCCCAACTTGTGAACCTTCCTTTGTAGCCATCGTATTCAAAAACAGTGGGGCTGACCACTACCTGAGGCATATACTTACTAATTTCATAGCCACCAGCTTCTATCGTGTTGACAGCGACATTTTTGGTTTCCCAGATATACATTTTCCCCTTTGAATCTTCATTGACAGAAGGTTTCACATCCATATTAGCAGTGGTATATCTTATGTCCATTCCTGCCGGCACCTTCACGGTATATTTAAACTGTTCTACCGAGCTCGCTGCATTGTAAATATACCAATTGGGCAGATCGAGGTAGCTTGACACCACCATTACATACGTTACCTCAATCGTGCAAGGATACTCAGGCGCCGCCAGCGACAAGTGCATGGTTTTATCATCAGTAGCCAAAGAAATTCCGTCATAATAGTCTTGTATAGTAAAATCTTTCTTTTTATACTTCTGTACTTCTCTGCCTGCCTGGTTGTATAATTTCACCTCTATATCTTCTACAGCATTAAACTTGTCGAACCATATCGTCTGGTGTAAATGTTTGGCTCCTTCTTCGTTAAGAATAGTAATTACCTGGTGTGTTTTTAGTGTGTATTTCGAGGGAGACAATACCTCTAGCTGTCCTTCATCAAACCGGTAAACCGCATTCGCGTTTTTCTTCAAATCTTCGCTTATCGTTGAAGCTGGGTATGAGCCAACAATCAATTGCTGCGAATGGCCTGAAAGAGTAAAATGAACGAGAATTATAGCACAAATAATTTTTGTCATCTTTAGGCTTTTGCTTTCAAAACAATTGGTTCATTCAATAAGTCGAGCATCTGTTTGTAAAAGGCCTGTACATCCGGGTATGCATCTGCCCCATACTCTGACTTGGCAAAGGAAATTCTGACGCTTATTTGTATTGTGTTTTCAATTTGATTTACCTCTCTTATTAACGTCATGGACTTGTCGGGTATCAATAACCGGAGGCTTTTGGGCAGCGCTTCGGGCGTTAAGTTTTTAGGAAGATTGATCGTTCCGGTTATTAGGTATATATGTTCGCAACCGAAATTAATATCGGAAAACCTTTGCTCGTTGATAAAGGGATTTTTATGCAGCCCGGTAAACAAATTGTAATTAAGCAGGTAGTAGTCACCGGTTTTATCCAGGTTATATTCAAGCTTCGCGGTGTGATGTATAGGTAGTGAATCATTATCTATTCCATCAATTGCAAACGTATCAAGATGAGTTGCAGGTAGTGATTCAAAAAAATCCTTTTCATACCCTTTTTTGTCTCGGTTATACTTTTCTTTCCTTTCAATTTTCGAATAATCGTAATTGTCGACCGCCACATCTACATTCATACGACCATCTTCACTTACCGAACTAACAAAAGTGATCATGTTATTATTTTTTTTATAGCTGTCGGTAATATTTACAAGTGTTGCATTTTTTGGATCTGCAACAAAGCCCGTAGTATTAAGTAATTTGTAGGGAATTGTAGACGATGGAGTAAGGCGATCTGTGCCATCAAGAATGTAGTGCTTGTCGTTAAGCGTTACGTATGCAACTACCTTGTCAAACTGATCGATGTATGGGTAGGTGGTATCTACTTTTCCAAAGTCGCGCTCGCTTACCAGCAATGGCTGTACCGTTAATCCTGCTGCTTTTAACAGGTTAACAAGTAGTAAATTAATATCGCCGGTTGTGCCTGTTTTCTTTTCCCATATAGTCTTCACCCCACCATCACAGTATTTTGAGTAGATATGATTCCAGTTGAAATGAGACCTTACATATTCGTGTATAGATTTCATTTTTAAAAACGGCTCCGCTTTTGCCGCCCACTCAGCCTGTAACTCAGTTGCTGCATCTAACTTCTTATTAAGCTGGCTGCCAAAGTCTCGGTTGTCTGCTAAGTCCCGGGCCATTTCTTTCCATGTATTGACGTAGCTGGTGGTTGTTGTTGAGCTTGTACCGTATGTGCCGCCTTCAACGCGCTTGTACCCGGAAAACTGAAATTTTACCCTTTGCAAATAATCGCGGGCTGCTCCCATATATGCTTCATCACGCAAACCCGGGATGTTTGCCATTTCAAAAAGAACCGATCCACTTTGGCTGTCCGGCTTTACGTTTACATGCATGTCGTGCGATTTATACACGCTATAGGCGAACTCAGCGTTGGGAATAATGGTGAGGTAGTACGAGCTTAATGCAACCGGCATATCTGATTGAAAAATCCAGTCTTTCAATCCACCATAGTGTTTCATAAAGCTCTGGTATTTATACTCTATAATACTTCCCACTTTTATGTTTGGCAGTGCAAAGGTTATTTCTGAGTAGTACTTGTTTACTTTTTTATCGTATATAGACTTACGATCGAGCTTGCTCCGAACTTCATTTTTTTGATTATCAACGTTTAATACTGTTGCATCTATGTTTGAAATTACTTCAAAGCCGTCTCCACTATAATAGCTTATGTGGATGTTACCTCTTTCAATTCCTCTTTCTTTTAAAATTTTAAATCTTATTCTTCTTTCAGTAATCAAATTATAATCTGCGTTGTATCCTGCGGTTGCTTTGTCAAACAACACTACAGCATCTGCATCTTTATCAAATGCGCACTGCGTTAAATCAATTTCCTGTTGCGAAAACTGCGCGAACTCAGCTACCTGCTGCTGTGCGCGACAAACAAAAAACGCGGATGTAAAAACAGTAAAAAGAAGTGCAGTAATGTTTATTTTTTTTGGGTGCATATAAGGTTTACGATGAAAAATTCGGGATAAAATGTTGTATCAGGCTAAATGGCAAGTACTAAGGTTTTAAAATAAAATACTTAAAAATAACAGGCAGCGGTTTTTGAAGCAAATGACAAAGCTTAAGGGTTTTAAAAAATAACTTACAAAGCATCTATATTAGAAATATCAGGAATGGTAAACGAAATATCAGATAATTAATTACCTGCCGAGAAATTTATATTTAAAGTAAGGCAATTAAAACGTCTTTAGTCTCCATGCCACTGCACACTCATACTTCATCCATAACCGCTGCGTTCATTATTAACACTTACTCACGACTTTCAATGCTTTTACCAAAGGGCATCAAAGAAACTTCTATTAGTTTAAAATGCTGCATACCGAAAGGAATGCCTATAATGGTAAGGCATAAGATAGCGCCAAAAGTAAGATGAGCGAGTGCAGCTGCAAAGCCACCACAAATAATCCATACAATGTTTAGGAATAGTGAAAGACAGCCGGAGAACTTTCTGAACTGACTGCATGTAATCCAAAAGGCCGTAAAACAAACAACCCTATTTTGAAACACTGCAACCCAAAGGGTATACCTACAATTGTAATGCAAAGCACAAGGCCACCAACAAAATATCCCAATGCAGCAATAAAGCCGCCAAAGACGAGCCAAATAATATTACCTATAAGATTGTCAGGGCGCATATATTTTAGATTAAGGTTTTAACGAATGTCACTTGTCAAAGTTTAAAAGCAGGCAGTGCTTGTAGTGGTCTTTAGTTTGAAGCTTTTTGCGCAAAGAAAACAAAAGGAGCAAAGACATAAAGGGCGTTTTCTTTTGGCATATTTGCAGGTAAGCATTAGCCGTTCTTACTTCAAATATTCTGCTACTATAACCCCTAGATAAGTACCCATGGCATTGCCCAGCGAACCTGCTAAAATGCCTGGTAGTCTTAGATCCGGACGATTAAGGCTGGTAGCTAAAACACCGGCAGTAGTTGCGCCACCAATGTTAGCGTTGGAAGCTATTGATATAATTTTCCAGTCCTGCTTAAAAAGTCCGCCGATGGTAAATAGAAGAATACCGTGTATAAACACAATGACGGTTACCCACGCCAGTAAGATGAATGCTATTTGCCTGTTTTTAATCAATGCATCAATATCGCAGTAAGCACCTACTACTGCCAGAAAAAGCAGTACAAACAAAAAGCCGATGATGGATCCTCCTTCAACCCCTTGCAGCGGTTTTACCTGCGCCAGCAATAATGCCATGGTGGTAAGGATCAATATCATGGGTATTTGAGGAAAAAAACTGCTTATTTGTTGCGAAATAAATAGCGACCCTACAC
>JALYZZ010000434.1 GCA_030948675.1 Bacteroidota bacterium
CATCATACAGCCCAAAATAGTTGCGATGAAACTTATAAAACCTTTACCCTTCCCCGTACTCAGGTAAGTGCGCACTATGTAATTTGCAAAACTGGCACGGTGCAGCACATGCTGAATGATTATCTTAGGGCATGGCATGCAGGTACAGCAAAATGGGGCAACCTCACAGACATTAATTCCGCGTCGATCGGTATCGAAATAGACAATAACGGCTTCGAACCGTTTACCACTTCGCAGATTAGCAGTTTGCTTCAGTTATTAGATACTTTAAAAAGAAAATATGCCATTCCAGCCGCCAACTTCATCGGTCATGCAGACATTGCTCCTACTCGTAAGGTAGATCCTAATATTTATTTTCCGTGGAAAACATTGGCAACTCACGGCTTTGGATTGTGGTACGGAGACACTTCAAGAGTAACTGTTCCTGTTGATTTTAGTACTACCAATGCACTTCGGATTATCGGCTACGATGTCAAAGACTCTACCGCAGCAATACGAGCTTTTAAAAGGCATTTTATGCAAGATAGCTCCGCTACCATAACAGATGCCGATAAAAAAGTTTTATCAGATCTTATGAATAAAAGTATGTAACGGATTGATCAAACTCGTGAAAGGCGCTTACTGTTTCGGCATGGTATAACGACAAAAAAAACCGGTAACAAAAATTACCGGCTTAGATATATGTAGAGTGCTAAGATTACGATTTTTTAAACGTCAGCAGCAGCGTGTTTCCCTGCCTTATCTCAAGCATATTGCCGTTGAGGCTATAATTATCCGCTTTTTTAAGTGCAGCTAGAAACGCACGTTCATCGTACTCGTTACAAGCCATTTTAGAAGTAACGATGTTACGTCCAAACTGAATGTCTTTGTTGCTAAAATTGAAGCTTCCACTCATACTATTGCAACCTGTGTTACCGGTAAATACCTGACGCGCAGCATTGATGGTAAGTGACGGCATACGCTTCCAGTATTGAAAGGGTTGCACGGTTGTATCTAAGGTTGTTGTGGATTTATAATCCATCTTTAAACGTGCCTTTGAAGAGTCGTACAAGGCATTCCTTCTATTACTTCTGCTTCTAGCACTTGATCTTGCTGATCCGGTTGAACGGTTACCTGTGGCGTCAGTACCTACATTAACTGCACCCATAGTAGTGTCAGTTTTTACCATTGAGGATGTATCCTGATACCAGGTCGATGTACTGCTCCAGCTTCCGTTAGAAGCAAGCATCCCGTCCAGGGTCCAAGTGCCATTGAGGCTGGTATCTTTGTTTGCTTTATAAGCCCAATCACGATCGGCTGCGGTAAAAGAAGCAGATGCTTTTGCTGCACTCGTCATTGTATCTGCACGACTCACGTTGACATTAGAGATTCCTGGTCCCGCAGGAGTAACTGCTTTTCTTGAACTACTGCAAAAAGCGAAGAATAAGCAAAGTGGTAATACAAATATTGTTTTTTTCATACTTACGGTTTGTAACCGCAAAAACCACAACCGTGCCAAAAATTAAATCAGCGGAAAAAAATATAGAAAAATTTTAAAAAGCACATGTTCAGTTTGACCATCTTAACTACCCAAGAGTTTAAGATGAACCCTAAAAACTGTTTCTTTATTTTATCTGTCAAAGATTTGCGTTGCCGATAGCATTGTTATGAAAAGTGAAAGTTTTTTTCAATTTCGCTAAATCTCCCAAACTCGTAACTGTCTACTCCGCACTCATTTTACTTTTGTTCATCAAACAAATGCCTGATACTTCTCTTCATATTGCGCTTGTCGGAAATCCTAATAGCGGCAAGTCTTCTCTTTTTAATGCGTTAACGGGTTTAAACCAAAAAGTTGGAAATTTTCCAGGTGTTACCGTAGATAAGAAAACCGGCATGTCTTCTTTGGAGCCCGGTTTTACAGCGAATATTATTGATCTTCCCGGCACCTATAGTCTCTACCCCAGAAGAGCTGACGAGTGGGTATCTTACAAGGTGCTGATGCATGTAGACGTACATGTAAAACCAGATTTAGTTGTACTAGTTGCTGATGCAAGTAACCTGAAGCGAAACTTGTTGTTTTGCTCGCAAATGATCGATCTGAAAATACCGGTAGTAGTTGCATTAACAATGGTTGACCTGGCTGCTAAGAAGGGCATTAAAATAGATCTTGAAGAGTTGGAGAGAGAACTTGGGGTTGCCGTGGTGTCGATCAACCCCAGAAAAAATAAAGGTCTGCCACAACTAAAAAAAGTATTGGCGCAAACAGCACGACAACAATACAAAGCGCCGTTGAGGGATTTCATCGGTATTAAAGGATTGGCCGAGGATGCAGTGCATGCAGTACAGCAAATTTTTCCAGCACTGCCAGACTATGCCGCTGTACACTATCTGATCAACCATGAAAATTTCCCTTTAGCTCCAGAGATACAGGACAAAATTGAACGAATAGAAACAGCTAATAATTTCAACGCCACCCGTATGCAGGCCGAAGAGATTATGCAGCGATATAGCCGCATCCGCCAGATTATGCAGCAAAGTGTGGTTG